>NZ_JACJUP010001270.1:0-1898 GCF_014748295.1 Planktothrix sp. FACHB-1355
CTCAAGAGCAGTCGGACTCATATCGATTTTGGATTTTGGATTTTAGATTTTGGATTTTAGAGGGGGCTTACGCACGAAGCGTGAAAGATCCAGTCTTACATTGTGACATTTTTTGATGGCGTCGCGACAGAAATCAAAGTTATGGGTAGGGCAAAAGAAACCACGAACTCTAAACTTCTGAATTCTCCTCATTTAATTTGATTGTCGCATCCCAAAAACGAGAAGGGATAGGACTATCTACCTTTGTTGGGGGAATGTTATCCAGTTCGTCTGTTGCCATATCAGATCTATTTGTTGCATTCTGATTTGTGGTTTCCCTGCTTAAAATCGATCGCTCCAAACTATTGAGATCCTTTAATACTGCTGCTGCTGACTGATACCTGTCGCTGAAATGATAAGACACCATCCGATCCAAAATATCGGCAAATTGCTCGCTCACATTCGCTAAAGAACGCCAAATGACAGCACCCGTGTCGCGATCGAGGGGCAAACAGTGGGGCGAAATACCTGTCAGCGCCTGAATTCCAATCATCCCGACTGCATAGATATCGCTGGCGGGACGCGGGTGTCCCGCCAACTGTTCCGGCGGTGCATAGCCTCGCGTGCCGATCGCTACTGTCTGGTGTTCTGTATCGTCACCCGAATGTGGCTGCATCTGCTTAACTGCACCAAAATCAATCAAAACCAATTGTTCATCTTCTTTTCTTCTAATGATATTGCTGGGTTTGATATCGCGGTGGATGACTTGGTTTTGGTGAATAAAAGCCAGAATATCCAAAATTCCTTTGAGTAAATCAACTACTACATATTCGCTCAGGCGCTTATCTGTTGGTAGTTCTTCACTTAGCGCCATTCCTTCTATATATTCTTCAACTAAATAGAACTCTTCTTTTTCTGGAAAGTAAGCTAGCAGTTGGGGAATCTGACTGTGCTGGCCCAAAACTTCTAAAATTTTGGCTTCTGTCTCAAATAAACGCTTTGCAACTTTCAAAAATTTATCATCTCGCCGCGCTGGCATTAAGCGCTTGACCACACAAATTGGTTTTCCGGGACGCTTGATATCCTCTGCCAGATAAGTTTGCCCGAATCCTCCTTGAGCGAGTACTTTGACGATTTTGTAGCGCCCGTCTAAGAGGGATGAAAAGTAGAACGGTTCGGGTTGGGAAGCGGATGTTTCTGAGAGTGAGGTAACAGGAACTGTAGCAGATGAAGGTAGAGGAAGAGTTATTTCTTGGGTGTGAGGAATAGTGGCAGATGATGCGGCGGTATTGTATTTGAGCATCGTTGTCAGCAGCACGATCGTATCTTCTTGTTGTGCTGTCAGGTGGGCGATTTTTTGCTGCTGCTTGTGCATTTGATAAGCAGCATATACTACCACGCTTGCACCTGTCCCGATCAACCCCAGCCCTGGCGCTACGATCGGTATCCATGCAGAATATATCAATAACCCGTAGCAAACTCCTCCCAGAAGGCCGATCGCTCCCAGCCCAGACAATCCCAGCCATAGAGGATGCCGCAATTTCCAAGCACCCAAACCACCTATTATGGCCCAACCGCAAATCCACAGCGCTTCACCCCACCAAGGCATATACCATATAATGCTTCTTTTGTCAAGAGCAGCACTGAGGATTTGGCTGACTATTTGGGCGTGGACTACCACTCCCGGCATTTTCGCATCTTGGGGTCTGGCGGCGCTGAAAGGTGTGTAGAAAGCATCGTCGATACTGGGTGCTTGTACGCCGATTAACACAACGCGATCGCGCACCCATTCCGGCGGGACTCGATCGTTGAGAACTTGGCTGAGAGTGACTTCCTGGGTAGCTTTTTCGGATGAGCGGTAATTGAGCAGAATTTGATAACCTGCGGCATCTGCTCGTTGATAACCGCCGGCATCCGGC
>NZ_JACJUP010001271.1:0-1897 GCF_014748295.1 Planktothrix sp. FACHB-1355
GGTGATTGTGTTCCTAGTTGCAGAAGGAATGATCTTTTTAGGCTTGTTTGCCGCCTACCTTACCTTTCGAGCTGTGGCACCGACATGGCCACCGGAAGGAACGCCAGAACGGGAGTTATTGCTGCCCGGAATTAACACCCTGATTTTGATCTCTAGCAGTTTTGTCATTCATAATGCCGATACAGCGATTAAGAAAAACAATGTGGCGGGTTTGCGAAATTGGTTTATCGCCACTGCCATTATGGGCATCATTTTCTTATTCGGTCAGGTTTATGAATACAGCCATCTCGAATTCGGTCTCAGAACAAATTTGTATGCCAGCACATTTTATGTTTTGACTGGCTTTCACGGTTTGCACGTTTGTTTTGGGGTGCTGCTAATTCTGGGCGTGTTGTGGCGATCGCTCAAAAAAGACCACTACAGCAGCGAAAGCCACTTTGGTGTAGAAGCAGCAGAAATTTACTGGCACTTTGTCGATATCGTGTGGATAATTCTCTTCCTGCTGCTTTATATTTTGTGATTGCAATTAGCCTTTTTGTGATATATTCTCCCCCCAACAGGGGGTTTTTTATTGATGATGGGTTCTTATAGCAAATCCGGGTTTGTTCGTCGTTTAATTTTTGGTCTAAACATTGTAGAAACGTTTCATGAAACGTCTCTACAGTCGATCGACATAAAAAGCGTCATCGCAGCAGATTTGGTATTAAGCAAACATACTGTTGCTAAGCTAGAATAATTTAAATTTGCTGTAAAGAATTAGGGAAAATACTTAAAAAAAGGCGCTTGTGAATATTTACTTACTGACAAGTAATTGCTGAGTTTGCAAAGAACTGATAACAGATGAGAACTTTTTAAACCCAGGTAAAGTCACTTTAGGAGGAATTTATATCAGCCGAATCGGATAAAAGAGTCGGCTCGCTTAAAGTAACTTCTGAGGCGACAATATTTAAAGCCGCTTTAGAAGCCAGCCCAGAAGGCAATATTTTTCAGCCAACCGACGAGTCGGAAAGGGTCGCATCAACTTCCGGGGTATTGCGATTACCAAATAGGATGCAAGAAACACATGAATCACACCGATGAGAATCTGATAGTTCGCAAAGACGCCAAAGACCTTACGGATACAGAAAAACAGCGATTTGTCAATGCAGTTAAAGCATTAAAAAACAGGCCATCCCCGTACACAATTTTCGACCCGGCAACTGGCACAAACGTAACGCCACCAAACGCTTACGATTACTACGTGAGGATACACCAATTAGCGTTTGGCGAACTGAATTCCAGCGGACAAATGATACCGGGTGAAATGCCGCCCGTTCACTTCACGCCACCATTTTTGCCGTGGCATCGAGAAATGCTGCGTCGATTCGAGAACGATTTGCGATCGGTTGACCCGTCCGTTACGCTGCCGTACTGGGACCCCACCAACTCGGATAGTACCCGCGCCGTCTTCACGGACAACTTCATGGGAGGTTTTGGCAACGCGCAAGACAGCAATCTCGTGAGTGCGGGGCCATTCCGTGCGCCATCTTTTTCCCAACGGAATCAGCCGACTCAGACTTTAAACCAGCAGGGGATCTGGACATTTAACTTTAATTCTCCATCAGCTCTCAATCCCAACGGACAGGCGCGATTTCTCCAACGCAGTATCGGTTCCCGGCAAGACCCGTCGCAGTTTCCGGGGACTGCCAACTTACCGTTACCTTCTCAGATAGAGGCGGTTCTCAATCAACCGACATTCAATACTTTTTGGCCTGCGCTGGAAGGTCGTCCCCACGGCAATCCCCACGTATGGGTGGGTGGGAATATGGGTTTGGCGACTTCTCCCAACGATCCGGTGTTCTTTCTGCATCACGCTAACATCGATCGCCTCTGGACGGAGAGGATGGAACGCCACCAA
>NZ_JACJUP010001272.1:0-1897 GCF_014748295.1 Planktothrix sp. FACHB-1355
ATCGCAAGCAAACAGAAGCAGCACTGCGAGAAAGTGAAGAACGCTTCCGCAAAATTTTTGAGGAAGGGCCGCTGGGTATGGCTATCTCGAACTCTAATTATCGCTTTCTGAAAGTGAATGCACAGTTTTGTCAAATAGTTGGCTACACTCAGGAGGAATTAACCGCGCTTTCCTATTTCGATATTACTTATCCAGACGATCTTCAGAAAAATATAGAAGTTGTGCAGCAACTGAATAGCGGAAAAATAGCTTTTTTCAGCGTTGAAAAAAGATATGTGAAGAAAGACGGACAGCTTGTCTGGGTGGATTTAACAGTATCTCTGATTCGAGATAGGGATGGAAATTTTCTGCATTATCTGGGAATGGTGCAAGATATCACCGATCGCAAGCTGGCAGAACAAGCGCTACGACAAAGTGAAGAACGATTCCGCACATCGGTTGAGAATATGTTGGACGGTTTTGGTATTTATACTGCTGTTCGCAACGAACAAGGAGAAATTACAGACTTTGTAGTAGAGTATGTCAACGCTGCCGCTTGTGCAAGTAACGGCATAACGAAGGAGGAACAAATTGGCAAGCTGCTTTGTGAAATGTTCCCCGCGCATCGAACAATAGGGCTGTTTGCGGAATACTGCCAAGTTGTGGAAACGGGGAAACCATTAGTCAAAGAATCGCTATATTACGAAGATGCGTTTGCCGATCGACAGTATAAGGGAGCTTTTGATATTCGTGTGGTTAAACTCAGCGATGGTTTTGCGGCTTGTTGGCGCGATATCACCGAACGCAAGCAAGCTGAGCTATTGCTATACAGCCACGAACAACAGTTCAAGGCGTTGGTGGAAAATGCGCCGGATATTATTACTAGATTCGATCGACAATTGCGGCACGTCTATATCAACCCCGTGATAGAACGAGCGGCTGGAGTTTCAGCCAAAACATTTATCGGCAAAACTCATAAAGATTTGGGAATGCCTCCAGAATTAGTCGAGCGATGGCAACAAACCCTACATTGGGTTTTTGAGACGGGTGAGGAGACGATTGACGAATTCGAGTATTCGACACCTTCAGGATCGAGATGGTTTCAATCGCGAATTGTACCGGAATTAATAGTTGATGGTAAAGTTGAATTTGTGCTGGCGATCGCTCGCGATATCACTCTTGCTAAGCAGACAGAGGCAGAAATCAAAGCGAGCGCTCAGCGATTGCTCACGGTGATCGAAACGGTTGGCGAAGGAATCACTCTTAGCGATCGATCCGGGGGATTTGAAATTTTCAATTCCAAAATGGAGGAAATCACAGGTTATACCCAGGCAGAAGCCAACTGTTGCGGCGATTTTTTGGCTGTGTTATATCCCGATCCCTCAGACTACCAGAAGGCGCAAGCTAACCTAGCCGCACTTACCGAACAGGGGGAAGTTCGCAACTTGGAAACCACGATTCAAACCAAAGCGGCAACGCAAAAGACGCTGCTGGTATCTACCACGCTTGTGCAACATCAGCATCAAGTTCTTTTCTTGAGCGTGTATCGCGACATCACAAAACGCAAACAATCAGAGCAAGCGCTGCGAGAGAGCGAAGAGCGATTCCGCCAGTTAGCGGAAAATATAAATCAGATTTTTTGGATGATTTCGCCAAATACACACGAGTTACTTTATGTCAGTCCTGCCTACGAAAAAATTTGGGGTCGCACTCTAGAGAGTTTGTACGAGCGACCGGAATCTTGGTTAGAGATCGTTAGCTCTGAAGATGGGGAGCGCGTAGAAAGCGCCGTTAAGAATAGAATGGTAGCATATCCTTATCTTAACGAAGAGTTTCGCATTGTGCGATCGGATGGGGAGATTCGCTGGATATGGGCTCGTACCTTTCCGATCCGCAACGAAGAAGGAGAAATTTACCG
>NZ_JACJUP010001273.1:0-1844 GCF_014748295.1 Planktothrix sp. FACHB-1355
CGCTAGAAATTGAGATTATGGAATTGGGTGCTTTACTATTGGAACGGGAAGATTTAACCAGTGCGATCGAACCATGTTTTTATATTCAAAATGAATCGCTAGTCAGAAGCAAAATAATAGATTTGCAAACCGATCCACCGCCTGACTTAGCGATCGAATCAAATTATACCAGTTCTTCCTTGAATAAATTGGCTCTCCCGTACTTGAGGTGATCGCAAAATCTAATAGATGGTTGGCAAAGCCTGTGGTATGACGGCTTTAGCTTAGTCATAGATATAAAAACTAACTTATTAGCCTCAGAGCGTTGAGCTTCCCACTACTGAAGCTAAAAGACCAACTGATTAGCAAAAATTATCACCTTAAGTACGGGAGAGACTCACGTTATATAAAATAGCTTGCCATCAAGAACTAATCTAGTAAATCTTTCAAAGCTGCCAAATGAGTTTGTGTATTCTGCTCAAAGGCAATACCAAGCTTTTCCCAGGTATGATAGCCCTGCCAAATTCGTTGCCAATATAGTGGTACCTGCTCTTCTCCCTCGCGATCTAAAATCATCTGCAAATAGAGTTCTACGGCTTTTTTCGCTATAAAGCCATGCCCATCCTTGATATTGTCAACCTTCTTATGAACTGTGTAGTAGAAGGGGTTGATATTGCGACCTTCTAGACACTTAGCCAGTTGTAGAGAAACGGGAGTTTCCCCCCACTCTAAATAAAGTGTCATACCCAATAATTCTGGAAAGAAACGCCGAGGAAACATTCCTACAGCGAGTTGAAACACTGGCTCTTCAAAGGCAAAATCCATCAGGTTAGAGTTTTCAATAAAAGCACGACTTTCCACCGGAGCGAGGTCAATACCAAGATTTTTAATTGTTCGATCGTAGAGGTTAGGGTGATGCTGCTCAAATATTCCATTGCCTCCTTCATCCATACGAATACGAAAGAGCATACACTCCACCTGGTTACTCGGACCGCAAGGAAGGATATTGGTTAGCCATACTCCATCCAACAAGGCAAATGGAGCATTTTGAAGCAATCGTACTAATACCAATTCTTGAGAAAATCGGCCTACATTTAATCCATTCCATAATTCTCCTGAATCTAGCCAGTAGTCTTTTTTGGTTGAGGAAAGAGCTTTATTGTATTCATAATTTAACCAATCTTCAAAGGCATCAAGACTATAACTAAACCCTGGATATTTAGAATAGTCGCTACTCTCTTTAAAGTAACTCTCTGCTAATTTTAAAACATCTGGCAAAGCTTGCGGATAAGTTTCCAGATTTAGCATACAGTGGAATTGTTCCCGCTTACTGCCCATGAATGCTTCAGTGTTAAACGGAAGCATATCTGTGGGGGGAAATTTGCAGTTAGACTCAGCCTCTAATTTTATCGTTAATGAAGTGTTTTCCATGTTTATCCTCAAGAGCATAAAATTAAAATTGACATAATTGAGAAAAGGAATTACAGGTACACAAAAAAATCTTTAGCCCAGCCAGTGGAAAATTACTGAATATCAACAACTAACCACATAGTCAAACCTTATTCTTCTAGTTTACCATCTTGTCGAATATCGCAAGTCGTACAATGAAATGAGCCGCCAAAGATATAAACGTGGCGAAAATCAACAGCAATGACTTTGCACTTCGATGGAGTCTAAGGTAAGGTATAGTACTTCCCAATGTCAAGACAGAAAAAGAGCAAATTTAAGAAATAATCGGCTCTGACGGACTTAGTGTGATTAATTTTGCTTATCAAAGCCAAAAATTTGAGAAACTGAAGGGCTCAAAAGCTTACTAGATAAGGACTTAAAGAAAAATGGGATCGAGAGGCTTTGATAGATGAGCA
>NZ_JACJUP010001274.1:0-1897 GCF_014748295.1 Planktothrix sp. FACHB-1355
AAACTATCACTGCCGCAGCCCAACTACATTAAAAATTACAAAATATTGATACAGCTTGTCAAGTACAATCGACGTTTAACTTTTTAAAGAATAGATTATAAAAAGAAAGCTGATTAACTTCTCAAAGCGAGGAAAAATTTGATGAAAGAAAACAATTTTATACTTTCCCCTAAAGCCAGTTTCAAGATAAAATCGCTGTTGCTTTCTGCAACTGCCCTCTGCCTAGTAGCAATAGGAGCAAAAGCGCAGGAAATGCCATTGCCAAGAGCCGATCGCAACGGGAATTATCCCTTGGTAATGAGCGAGCGGTGGGTAGTAGTAGACCCCGATCCTAACGGACTCAACTGCCGTTGGTCTTCGCGAATGCCGAGAGAATGGATGGACCCCGGTGCGACTTTCCCCAGAATGAATATCAGTGCGTGGCCGGTAGTGCGTCGTTTTCGCAAAGACACCAGAATCAGCGTTAACCTCGGCCCAGCCGGATCGGGAACCTTTGAGGATGAAAATGGCTTACCTTGGCTGAAAGTCAGCATTGACGATGACGATCGCATCTGTTTAGTGCGAGCTAATTCTAGATTTGTACGGCCTGTTAGATATTAGCCAATCTGCCTAAATGGAGATGATTGCATATATATTTTAGTAGCTTTTTTGCTGACATTCTGCGATAAACTCCTGCACTCTTCGCCACACTTTTTCTAACAGTTCGGGGTGTTCTACATCAAACCATTCAATCTCAGGATATTTGCGAAACCAAGTGCGCTGTCGCTTGGCAAATTGTCGGGTGTGCAAAACAGTTAAATCTTGCGCTTCAGTCAGGCTAATTTGACCAGCTAAATATTGTTTCATTTCTGCATATCCCAGCGTATCGAGCAAAGGCAAATCGGCACCATATTTTTGGCAGAGAGTTTCTACCTCCTTCACCAAACCATCTGCTATCATTATTTCGGTGCGCTGTTCGATGCGACGCTTCAGGTGAGAAGAATCGCAATCCAAGCCAATCTGCAAAATCGGATAATCGGGTGGATTTTCTCCCTGCTGCTCGGAGATCGGTTTGCCGGTGACGTAAAATACTTCTAAGGCTCGTAACGTTCGCACTGGGTCGTTGGGGTGAATTTTTTGGGCAGCAGTGCGATCGACTTGTTGGAGGAATGCGTAAAGTTGAGTTTGTCCGTAAGTTTGTCTGAGAGATTCCAATTGCGATCGCAATTCTTTCTGCGGTGCTACCCTGGGAATTTTCATCCCCTGCGCGATCGAACGTATGTATAAACCCGTGCCGCCAACGAGTAAGAGCGGGGGAGCGGGGGAGTGGGGGAGTGGGGGAGAAGCAATTAAAGCTTGAGCTTTTTGTTGATAATCGGCAACCGTAAAATTTTCCGTAGGATCGCAGATATCAATCAAATAATGCGGCACCAGATCTTGCTCAGCTATAGAAGGCTTAGCTGTGCCGATGTCGAACTCGCGGTACACTTGACGGGAATCAGCACTGAGGATAACAGAACCGAGCCGCTGAGCCAATTCCAAAGCCAGCCCCGACTTACCCGTCGCCGTAGGGCCACAGATCGCGATCAGTTTTGTAGCAGTCAATCTAAAATCCAAAATCTCAAATCGAAAATATTCAATGGGTTCATCCCCTTAAAAAATTTCCCATCAAATTGACCTACAGCCGCCTCCAACCCTTTTGTGTTACAATTTTGGAGTGTTTTTTCCTTTTGGGGCCATTATACGGCTCAAAGCCTTTATTGGAGAACTCCTTTTATGACGAGCAGTTACAGCGCCGATCAGATTCAAGTTCTGGAAGGTCTGGAGCCGGTCCGCAAAAGACCGGGTATGTACATCGGTTCGACGGGTCCGAGGGGACTCCATCATTTAGTTTACGAGGTGGTGGACAACTCCATCG
>NZ_JACJUP010001275.1:0-1851 GCF_014748295.1 Planktothrix sp. FACHB-1355
GTAACTAAACGAGAATGCGAGCAAAAAAAGAGCTAGGTGATGGTGGTTAATTATGAAGCGAAGAGCGAAATTTTTCTATTTGTTCACCTAGCTTTTTTTGATTGGTAAATTTTAGAGCGCTTTTTTTAAGATGGAAACAACAGCTGAATACTATTGTGCTTATTGTGGCGAAAACAATCTGACTTTTGTTGACTTGAGTGTCGGCGCTCAACAGTCCTATGTTGAGGATTGCCAAGTTTGCTGTCACCCTAATATTTTGTACGTGCGGGTGGATGAAGATACTCTTGATGTGGAGATTGACAGCGAATACGAAGGATAGGATGCGATCGCTGAATTTTTGACTGCTTTTAATTTGGCTGTATTCGCTCTTGGGGATGTATCAATCTAGACTCTGCGATCGCGTATCGGACAACGAGCGATCGCATAATCATCAATATACCAAACTCGATCGAGAAGCTACTAATATTAAGAATGATAACGAGTTTGAAAGTATGTTGCTCTAGAGCTTACATATAAAATTAAAAAAATCTAAAATTTAACAGCAAATATACAAGTGTAGATGTATACTAAAATTTAAGTGCAATTACGGAATTTGCTAAAATGAAATGGAATAGCCAACAAGTCTTAAAGTTAGCATTGGTTGCGGTTAGTACATCTTTATTCGTAACACCCAACCTAAAAGCTATAGCTACAAACGTCGTATCCACAATACAGGAAAGGACAACAGCTGACCGACCATTTTTAATTGCACAACAAAGTCGCACGCGACGACTTCAGTTTGCGCGAGGTAGAAACTCAACGACTGTAAAAGATGCCGTAGTTCGAGGTACTACAGATACTTATCTGCTTGGGGCTCGTGCAGGTCAGACAATGAATGTTAGCATCTCATCTGTGGAAGCAAACGTTGTTTTTGATGTTGTCGCTCCTAATGGCACAAAGCTTACAGAAGAAGCGACTAGCTTTAGCGGCGAATTACCTGCAACGGGGGATTACCGGGTTGTCATTGGTACAACGCGAGGGAATGGAAGTTACACGTTGCAAGTTTCGATTAAATGAAGTAAGGAAGCCAGAAACCGGGTTTCTTCGTCGATATCTAGTTGAGAAAGCAACGATTTTTTTAAGAAACCCGGTTTCTTTGCGTAAGTCCTAACTAATTAATCAAAGTGCAGCTGCGAGTTCTTGTAACTGCTGATATCCATTGTGGAAAACTGACCAGCCATCTCCTATCAGCACAGTTTCGATTTTGCTGAAGTCAGCCAATTTACGCACTGACGCCACAGCTTCTGCGCGGTTTTTGAGTTTGGCATCGGGTAAAATCATTAAGCTACCTGCTTTGTGTGCGCGGATTAAGTCTCCGGTAATTAAAGTTGTTTCTTCTAAAATTAAAGCTAATTCACCCGGAGTTTTCGATCCTTGCATTTCAATAACTTTCAATCCCGGTACTAATTCTTCACCGTCAGATAGCCAGCGATCTACGGGAATAGGAAAAGTTTCTTGTTCCGCTGATGGCGCTGCTATTTTTGCACCAGTGAGTTGTGCGATATCTTTGCTATCGCGGATATGATCGGAATTGGTGATAATTATCCAAGCTGCGCCACCCAAAGAGTTGAGATGTTCTCGGTCATGATTGGATAAAGGTAAGGCATCTATAAGGATGTTACCTTCAGGACGAATCCACGCAACGCTGTTGAAATCGACATTGCGATCGCTATCGAAAGATGACCACGCATATAAGTCAGGACGATGGAGTGATTTCATGGGAATTGCCAAAGTAATTGCTTATTTATTTGACAATACCACTCTCACTGTTTTCAAGTATTAAATTTTTGACTCTTTCAATTTAAACTCATC
>NZ_JACJUP010001276.1:0-1850 GCF_014748295.1 Planktothrix sp. FACHB-1355
GGCGGCACTTTCCTTTCCCGCAGGCGCAGCCTACCCAAATCTGGATCGTCTTCCGTTGCAGAAGGTTGCGACTGTTGTTGTGTTGGTGCAGGTGTAGAGGTGGGGGAAGGCGATGGTGTTGGTTGAATTTCTTGTGCAGGCTTTCCGGCTGGCTGCTGCGCCAGAGAAGCACGATCGATCGAACTAAAATCAGACAATGCTTCTAATTCTTCTAAAGTTGCTACTACGTTTAGCCGCTCATCAATATCGAGATGTTGATTAATTATCGGAACTTGCAAACTGGCGCTACTCAAGTCTGCTGCGGAAAAGCTATATGCTGAAGATATTGCGGCTGGGGACAGTCGATCGTCCGAGCTGCGATCGCCCCTTGGAAAAATAATTTGTTTCGCCAGTAGGTTAGCTGTATCGGTTTGTGGAATATGAGAGTGTATTCTTAGCACCTTTGGGATTACAGGCGTTGTCAGAGATGGCGCACCTGCTTCAGATAGCCTTCCATAAGGTGATAGCTGCCATTGGGAATCGGTTAACAACCTCACGCATTGCGTCAGAAAGTTCTGTTTGGAAGTCAGGGAAATGCTACTTGGCGTCGAAGATTCGGACTGGTGGCGAAGAAGCGATCGAGTGTAGGGAGATCGAGCAGTTACAAAGCACTCCTTATCGTTTATCCGTTCAAAACTAGAGGATATCTTTGAAGCCAATTGGAGAGAAGAAGCAACTTCCCGATCGCCAAATGGATCGGACGCGATCGCCGCCAATCCAACAGAAGACCAGACTGCGCTACTCGATACTAACAAAATCGAAAACGCGAAATATGAGCCCCATTCCCCTTGCACCTTTGAGAGGCGGTGCTTGCAAAGCGAGACATTTCCTGTCTTTTCCATTTCTGAACAGCATTCAAAATCAGTCAGTCGCACAAACTTAGATTGTGGCTTGAAATTACCAGCAAATAAAGATCTTTTTACTGTCAAAACGTCACCTTTAGCAAAGGGTGTTTCCTTAAGCCATACTAGCTCGTGGGCGTAGCGCTTTCGCTGATAGCTGGTGTATTGCTTGAGGAGTATAGCTTTAGGCTGAAATTTATTCAAAGTAGATTTTGAATCCCCCTCAGTACCATCGATTCGATCGCACCCGCTCCACGAGTTAGATCTCTAGATTAAAAAATAACCTATAAAGTGATAATAAGAGTTTTTTATGCTTTTCTGGTGAGTATAGCTGCTTTTTACTGCCGTTTACTCCCCTTTATACTCCTTAACAATTAGGCGTTTCAGTAATGATTTTGTAGGATGGAAGTAAAGGGTTTGCCTTTATCGGCTTTGGTATGGGTTAAATATTCCAACTTTGGGAAAGATCCATGTCTCATAAATTACTTCTGCTCCTGGGCTTAATTTTGTGGAGCATTATGACACTGCCTCTACCTCCAGAGGCTAGTGCGGAAATGCCATTAACTAAAGCCGTTATTCAGAGCCTACGCAACCTAGTGCGGTTAATCCCACAAAATCAAACAGGGCGTCCGGCCCGTGTATCCGATCCGGTGAACCCTGGAGATTCCTTGGCTACAGGTCGAGAATCTCTAGCAGAATTGCGCTTCAATGATGGTTCTCTGGCACGGGTTGGCGAACAAGCAGTATTCCAGTTTTTGCCGAATACGCGAACCTTTCGATTGTCCAATGGTACCGCACTACTCCTGATCCCGCCAGGACGCGGTACGACCCGCGTGCAAACTCCCAATGCCAGAGCTGGAATTCGGGGATCTGCTTTATTCGTGCGCTACAACCCCGAAACTGACACCACAGTCGTAGGAGCCCTGACAGATAGTAACATCGAAGTATTTAATCAAAATAGTTCCCAAC
>NZ_JACJUP010001277.1:0-1877 GCF_014748295.1 Planktothrix sp. FACHB-1355
CAAAAAATGCTTAACCGAGCAGTATTGGGAGTGGGAGAATAAATCTTTTCCCTTTTCCCCTTTCCCCCTTTTCCCTTTTTCCCTTTCCCCTCTTCCCTCTTCCCTAACCCCTAACCCCTTTCTTACACACCGACAGCTGGCGCGGTGGTAGGTTTGGCGGGTTTAGCAATTTCCGATCCCAACCGATTACGGTAGAGTTGCGCGAAATGTTGTTCGTATTTAGCGTGATCGATTTCGATTTGGCTGAATATTTCAGTTGTCACCGGGTCGGTTAACTGATTGCGAAGTTGGAAAGTGTCAACAACAGCCGTTTGGATATCGCCGAGTGCGCGACGCAGCATTGCCATTTCATCGCTACCTTGTAGGGAAGTTTTTAGTTTGGCGTAAGTGTCAGCTGCTTGGGCGGGTATTGATGGTTTTTCGCCCAGTGTATTCAGCCGTTCTTCCAGCATTTGAATGTGTTGTTTTTTGTTAGCGATCGTATCTTCGAGAAGGGCTTTGATTTCGCGATCGGATGACTTTTCCACGTACTGCTGAAAAGCTTCGCTCGAATAACGTTCGCCTGCTAGCGCGGTATTCAAAGCTTTAACAATATCGCCCTTAGTCGAGCCACCCCAAGCGTTGGCAATTTTCCACCATTCTGCTGTGACATCATTTTCATTTGGCAGATCGACTTCTTTCCCGCCATAACCGAGGCGGCTGAGAATTGCTGTTGTAAAAATTGCCAAATCTCCTGGACGACGGGATGTAATTAAATTGCCATCGACAACAAGCGGCTCATCAATATAGTTAGCACCAGCGTTAATCATATCCTTGCGAATCGATATAAAGCCGGTGGCGTTTTTGCCTTTGAGCAGATCGCCTTCAATCAAAACTTGTGGCCCGTGGCAAACAGCAGCAATCAGTTTTCCTCGATTCATTGCATCCTGCACGAATTTCACCGTATTGGGGTTGGTACGCATCGTGTCAGGAGCCAAACCGCCAGGAATAACGACTGCATCGAATTCTTCAGGACGTGCTTCCGTGGTTGTTGCATCGGGTTGCATGGAAAGTTTGCCCTGTTTGCCCACATAGGTGCTGTTCATGCGGGAGCCAAGTACAACTACATCGAATCCCGCCATTTGTAGGGCTTTGTAAGGCACTTGAAATTCCGCATCTTCAACGCCTGTTTCTATTAAAATTGCAACTCGTTTATTGCTACCGTGATTATTGTGATGTGTCATGCAATTTCCTCAAATTATTTGAAATTTCAAACTTGTGATGGCAAATTGAAGTTTTTTCCAATCTGCCATTGTTCTACATACCTGTCCCTGAGATTACCTCTGATGTTGGGCTTGGGGCTGGCAGTAAATCGCTGTAATCGTCAGAAAAATTAGCGCGAAGATCGGCAAATTCACCGGGCGTAATTGCTGAGTTTAACACCGAGAAAACAGCGTGGGCGTGAGTCGCTGCTGTAACCGGGTCTACACATTCTTTTTCGCTGACGCGCTGATAGAATTCTTGCAGAGACAAGTGCTGACCGTTCTCTCCCTCTCTACCTTGCAAAAACTGTTTAAACTCAGATGGCAGTTGTGAAGCTAAATCTTTTGCTTCATCGCCTACGATGCGATCGCGGATCGTTTCTAGGGTGGCGCGAATAGCACGCTCTGCCTCTTCACGCGAACCGACCTGAGCTATACTTTGAACGTGTTTAATGAACTCGTCGCGGTTCATGGCATCCTCAGAAATGAATGTCTGCGCTTAACAACACCTGTTAGATGTCGTTCGATCTCTTCTCCAGGTTAGGCATGACAGGACTGCAATCTCGTCGTTCCAAAGTGATAAAAAAATTTCGCTCTAAAGTGATAGATCGGTTTTTCTTATCGTATTTAAACTGG
>NZ_JACJUP010001278.1:0-1833 GCF_014748295.1 Planktothrix sp. FACHB-1355
TTCGTTTCAAACTACAAGCGGTCTTCGATTTATTTTAAGTTTTCACCGTAATCTTTGTCTCTCACCGACGATGTAAATTAGATTTCTAAGTCTGTTTCGCGGCAATATACCTAAAATAGGATGCTTTTGTCAAATCAGTAACATTTATTTTATATTTACGCTAATTTAGATATCTATCTTAAGTATTATTGCAATCTTTCGATACAGGAGTTAATCTTAATGTTTGGACAATATAAAAAATTGCCATGACTTTTCAACGCTGTAGTGGAATATTGTTGCACCCGACCAGTCTGCCGAGTCGATTTGGGATTGGCGATTTGGGAAAATCGGCTTACGAATTCGTGGATTTTTTGGCAAGAAGCGGTCAAAAGTTATGGCAAGTTCTACCGTTGGGGCCAACGGGATACGAACATTCACCCTATACGATGAACTTTAGCGCCTTCGCAGGCAATCCTCTACTGATTAGTCTGGATTTATTAGCAGAAGAAGGATTATTAAGCCCAGACGAATTGGCAGATTTACCGCCTAGTGCAGATGTGCCTGCTCATAAAGTGGATTTCGATCGCGTCATCCCCCACAAAGCTAAATTGCTCAAAGTAGCCTACGAGCGGTTCCAGCAATCTTTAATTAACAAACGCCATACTGTATTTGAACAATTTTGTCAGGAACAGTCATATTGGCTCGATGACTACGTGCTGTTTATGGCATTAATGGAAGCCAATCACGGCAAGAGTTGGAATCATTGGGAGAATGCGATCGCCAGACGGGAACCTGACGCGCTCAAAGCCCAAGCCGAACATTTAAAAGAGCGCATCGCATTCCACAAGTTCTTGCAATTTAAGTTTTTTGAACAGTGGCGCAAGCTACGCAATTATACGAATAATAAAAATATTAAAATAGTTGGCGATGTTTCTATTTATGTCTGCCATAATAGCGCCGAGGTTTGGGGAAATCCAGAAATTTTTAAACTCGATCCGCAAACATTAGAACCAGCATATATTGCTGGCGTTCCTCCAGATTACTTCAGCGCCACCGGACAGCTGTGGGGAAACCCAGTTTATAACTGGGATAAGCTGCGAGAAACTAACTATGCTTGGTGGATAAGTCGATTTAAAGCAACACTGCAATATGTAGATATAGTTCGCATCGATCATTTCCGAGGTTTTGAAGCGTATTGGCAAGTGCCGGCAGGGGAAGAAAATGCCATAAATGGTGAGTGGATAAAAGCGCCAGGAGCAGAATTTTTTGAAACTCTCCGCACAACTTTGGGAAGTTTGCCGGTGATGGCAGAAGATTTGGGTATTATCACGCCGGAAGTGGAAGAATTGCGCGATCGCTTCGATTTTCCCGGTATGCGAATCTTGCAGTTTGCTTTCAGCGAAGGTACTGACAATGCTTACTTGCCGCACCACTACGTAAATAATTGCGTAGTCTACACGGGAACTCACGACAACAGTACAACATTGGGGTGGTGGCAGCAAGTCAGTTCCCACGAAAAGCAACTGCTGGCTAAATACTTCGGTTATTCTACTCCTGAAGACATCAAAGAAGTTAATTGGCTTCTGATTCGAGCGGCTTTAGCTTCGGTGGCTGACCTAGCGATTATCCCACTTCAAGATATTTTAGATTTGGACGATCGCGCCCGCATGAACGACCCCAGTATCATTCCCGGTAACTGGCGCTGGCGCTACGACAAGTCGGAAATTCTCACAAAGGAATTGAGCGATCGTCTTTTAGAGCTAACCCAACTTTATAGTAGATAGGCAATATTTACTGCCGGTTATTTTTACCGCAGATGTAGGCAGATAAACGCGGATAAACGCAGATAAGAGA
>NZ_JACJUP010001279.1:0-1799 GCF_014748295.1 Planktothrix sp. FACHB-1355
TGAAAAATTTTAGCCAGTTTCTGAAAAAATATATACTCGTTAGGAAATAAGCACCCAGTAAGGCGACGATAAGTAAATTCACGGTAATTAGTCCTTAAAACTTTCCAGTTATTCAAATTGTATTGCCATTAAACTCTGCTGCAATGGCTAGCTCAGCGTTTTAACGCAAACTTCATCAAATTGGCGGAATTATGAAGTTGTGTTTAAACTATGTCAATGGTAATACACCTACTAGAATAGCTCCAAAGATGGATATCAGCAACTGATATATAAGTTTTAATAGGAAGGATTTGCTGTTGGCTGGAAAAATCCGGCCAGTAAAAGCGTTGCACAAATTTAGAGACGCCCCGCTCATTCGAGACAGAATATAGTAGAGGTTGTTCGCGTGCAGAATATTGTCGCCCCTGTCGAAAGCAGAGTTGCCAACTACCGGATCGGCTTAGTCATAGAATGGTATATGGGTCACGTCACCCACGGGCAAAATTTGGAGCGATCGCTGCGCCACAATCCCAGGATCGAACCGACTTGGATGCCAGTACCGTTTCAAAGCGACGACATTTGGCAAAAATTGCCCGGTCACACCTTAAGGTTGAGCTTGCGAGCCAGGGATTTAGTACGCGCTGCTGTGCAAAAGAACGCTCTCGATTGTTTGTTTTACCATACCCCGGTGACGGCACTGCTGAGTTTGGGAATGATGCAGCGGATTCCCACAATTCTTTCCCTCGATTGCACCCCCATCGATTTGGTGAGAATGGGGGCAGCATATAAGTACGATGCACCGAATAAATTATTCGATCGCCTCAAATTTGAATGGTTCCGAAGGATGTATGAAAGTGCGGCGGCGATCGTCACTATGTCCGATTGGGCGAAAAACAGTCTCGTTGGAGATTACAACATTGCATCTGAAAAAGTGACGACAATTCTACCGGGATTGGATCTCAATCAGTGGCGTCCGACTGTAAAAGAGGCGGGCAAAAATCAGCCATTGAAACTTTTGTTTGTGGGTGGAGATTTTGAACGCAAAGGCGGTTACGTTTTACTGGAAGCATTCCGATCTGGATTGCGCGATCGCTGTACTTTGGATATTGTTACCAAAGATGAAATCGTTACGTCGGCAGAATCTGTGCGCGTACATCGCGGTTTGACGCCGAATAGTCCCTTGCTGCGGCAATTGTTCGCAGATGCCGATTTGTTCATTTTTCCAACTTTGGGGGATTTTATCCCATTTGTAGTTATGGAGGCGATGGCATCTGGTTTGCCGATAGTAGCGACGAACGTGGGAGCGATGCCGGAGCAAGTCGAGTACGGCGTAACTGGACTTTTGGTGCCGCCAAACGACCCAGGTGCGATCGTACAAGCAGTTTCATCTTTGGCAAATAATCCCGATCGTCTTGTGGCGATGGGAATCGCAAGTCGCGATCGAGCAGAACGCCTATTTAATGGAGAACGCAATTACAAAATGGTGGTAGACCTGATCGAGCAATGTGTGGATGAGAAGCGCAGCTTGTAGAGTTGGAATTGTTTGTCATTCATCTAAATACGTCTTGCGAGAGAGATAATTTCCAGTTTTAGATTTAAAACTGGAATCATGTTTTGGCAAACGTAATATCCCGAATCAAACCCGAATGTAGGGAATCAAAAATTAACTTTTTGATTCTCATAAAACAGCTGGGATCGACTATTTTTTTAGATTTGTTTAGGTGTTTCCATGTCAAGCAGCGATTTAGACTTGTTGAAAAAATCCAAGTTATTAAGACCCTTTAGAGAATTTAAGCATAAATTTGCCTCCCTTGAAGAAA
>NZ_JACJUP010000128.1:0-9595 GCF_014748295.1 Planktothrix sp. FACHB-1355
TGGCGCAATTGATGCTAAAGCTGCCGTTGAATACGTTAGTTCGCCCAACTGGAAACCCCTAGCAGAGGAAACGGTAATTTCATCTGACTTAGAAAATGTTGCTGATAGTGATATACCTGATGGCGATTGGCAATCAGGAACGTTTTCGACAACTGAGATTGACGAGGATATTACTGTCGAAAAGGTGGAGGTACAACTTAATGCTATCCATCAAGACTGGGGTGATTTAAAGGTAGTCCTCACTTCTCCAGATGGTAAAACAGAGTCAGTTTTAACTGAACCTACACCAACACCCGCTAGTAATTCCAATAGTATTTATCAAGGTATTAAGCCAAAATCGAATTGGTGGACTTTTACCTCAGTCCGTCACTGGGGTGAATCTTCTAAGGGCGAATGGAAGTTGCAAGTATTTGATGGTAAAGGCAACCAAGTTCAAGGAGATTGGAATAGTTGGAAGTTGAATATTTATGGGACTAAACCGATAGTAACGATGATGGCGACAGATGCTAGTGCGACAGAAGGTGGCGATCCGGGTCAGTTTATAGTTACTCGGACTGGGAATACTAAAAATCCATTAACAGTCAATTATACTGTAGCTGGCACTGCTACTAATGGTACGGATTACAACAATATTAGTAGCAGCGTAGTTATTCCTGCTGGAGCAAGTTCTGTACCAATTCCTATAATTACGGCAGGAAAAGATGATGCTGTATATGAAGGCGATGAAACAGTAATATTGAGTTTAAATGCTGATGCAGCTTACAATGCGGGAACAGTTAATAGTGGGACTGTAGTAATTACAGATAATGACTCAGTGCCAGTGCCAAATGTTGTGACTAATACTAATGATAGTGGGCCGGGAAGTTTGCGTGCTGCTATTGAATTTGCAAATGCGAATTTGGGTAAAGATACAATCCGGTTCAATATTCCAACTACAGATACTGGTTACAATCCTGTTACGGGTGCTTTCACAATTCGACCTACATCAGCATTGCCAACAATTACTGATCCAGTTGTTATTGATGGTACTACTCAGCGTGGGTTTGCTGATAAGCCAATTATTGAATTGGATGGTAGTAGTGCAGGCACAAACTTAATTAGTGTAGCTGGTATATCCATTACTGCTGGGAACAGCATTGTGCGGGGTCTGATAATTAATCGATTTAATTCTTCTGGAATTGTATTGCAAACAAAGGGTAACAACATCATTGAAGGAAACTTTATTGGCACCGACGTGACTGGTACCCAGCCATTAGGGAATTCCTCTGGTGTAAGTATTTTGAGTGGATCTAGCAACCTCATTGGAGGAGCTACCACAAAAGCAAGAAATATTATATCAGGTAATGGTTTTGGTATTACGATGGCGGGTACTACGAGTAATATAATACAAGGTAACTATATTGGTACAGACATAAACATCACCAATACCGATGCGTTAGGGAATGGTAGGGGAATTTGGATTAGGGATGATTCTGCTAACAATATTATTGGAGGAACTGCACGGGGAGAGGGTAATACTATTGCTTTTAACAATATAGGCATCGATTTATCAAACGCTGATCTTCGTTCTATTAATAATGCAATTCTTTCAAATAGCATATTTTCCAGCGGTAGTAAAGGAATTTCACTGGAAGAGGAATACCCTGACAGGGCAAATGATATAGGAGATACTGATATTGGGCCTAACAATTACCAGAACTACCCAGTGCTTATATCTGCCTTTAGCAACGACAATAGTACTACTATTGAAGGAATGCTTAACAGCACACCAGAAACTACTTTCAGGCTAGAATTTTTCTCTAACAGTAATCCAAGTCCTGTATTTATGTTTAGAACCCTTTTAACTCCTCTGGGCTATGGGGAAGGCGAGAAGTTTCTTGGTTTCCAGAATGTGACTACAGACAGCAGTGGTAATGCCAGCTTTACAGTTGAGTTGCCAACCTCAGTTCCAATTAGTCAATTCATTAGCGCGACTGCAACTGACTCAAACAACAATACCTCAGAGTTTTCTAAGAATATAGGCTTAAAGGTAATAAGCCCTGGTAAAACCGATCGAGTAAGCATTGCCTCTGACAGCGCTCAAGCAAATAATAACAACTATGGATCTTTAATAAGTGCTGATGGTCGCTACATAACTTTCTCCTCTGAAGCTTCCAACTTAGTAGCAGGAGATACAAACGGAGCAAGGGACATCTTCGTGCGCGATCGCCAGACAGGACAAACTACACGAATAAGCGTCGCCACTAATGGTACTCAGGCAAACGGCGATAGTGACTACAGACCTACAATTAGTGCTGATGGACGTTATGTAATTTTCGGCTCTTCTGCTTCTAACCTAGTCGTTGGAGACACAAATGGAGCGCAGGACATTTTCGTACACGATCGGCAAACAGGTCAGACCACAAGGGTAAACTTAAATGTTGATGGTACTCAGAGGGAAAACGGCAGCCACACTCCATCAATTAGTGCTGATGGACGTTATGTAACATACAATTCTTCTGTATTGGTTACTTGGATAGAAAATGGAGAGACTAACATATCGAGTGTGACTTACCTCTTCGTATATGATCGCCAAACAGGACAAACTAAGCAGCTAAGCACTATAGACGGTTCTCTAAACAATAGTAGTTCTTCAATGAGTGCCGATGGACGTTATATTGCGTTTACTTCTAGCGCTGATAACCTCGTACCTGGAGATACTAATGGGTACAGTGATGTCTTTGTGTACGACCAAGAAACACAAAAAACAACCAGAGTAAGCGTTGCTTCATCAAGCGGTGCTCAGAGTAATAGCAATAGCGCTCAACCCTCAATTAGCGCTGATGGACGCTATGTAGCTTTTACCTCCAGCGCCACGAACTTAGTTTCAGGTGGAGACACCAATCTCTTTAAGAATGACATCTTTATACATGACCTAGTATCGGGACAAACAATGCGAGCAAGCGTTGCTTCTAACGGCACTCAAGGAAACGACTATAGTTCTTATCCTGTCATCAGTAGCAATGGACGTTATGTAGCCTTCAGATCTAACGCCGCTAATCTAGTAGATGGAGATACCAACGGAGTTGCTGATATTTTCGTAAAGGATCTAATTACAGGTCAAACCAGACGGATAAGTGTTGCCTCTGACGGTACTCAAGCAAACAATGCCAGCGATAGCGTATCCCTTAGTGCAGATGGACGCTATGCGGCGTTCTATTCTTTGGCAACCAACTTAGTGCCAGGAGACACCAACAACAGTATCGATATTTTCGTCAACGAGCGGTTGTGATAACAACGATTCTTTCTCACGGTGCGTTTAAAAAGTAAAATAAGACCGTCTTGGAGCGATCGCTTTTAATGAAACAGGGTATTTACCGATTTGGGCTTAGTGGCAGTATTGCTCTTTACTGCCTGACTTCTGTGTGTCCTACGTGGGCGCAAATTATTCCCGATGCTACACTTCCGAATAATTCGATCGCTATACCCGACGGCAATACCAGCCGCATTGAGGGAGGAACTCAAACGGGAAACAATTTGTTTCACAGCTTCGAGCAGTTTAATGTTCCCACTGGTGGTACGGCGTTTTTCAATAATGGATTGGATATTCAGAACATTTTCACGAGGGTAACGGGTAGCTCCATTTCCAACATTTATGGCTTAATCAAAGCTAACGGTACTGCCAATCTATTTTTGCTCAATCCAAATGGTATAATCTTTGGCCCTAATGCAAAACTAGATATCGGCGGTTCGTTTTTAGCCAGTACAGCTAATAGCTTTGTTTTTAAAGATGGTACTCAATTCAGTGCTACAAATCCTCAAGCACCACCTTTATTAACTGTCAACGTACCCATTGGCTTGCAATTCCAAGGAACACCAGGACAGATTACTGTAATGGGGCGACGTCACAATTTAGAAATAAATTTAGAAGAAGGAAATAGAGAAGAAATCATCCGCGATGCTAGACCTGATGGCCTCAAAGTTCAGCCAGGTACCACTTTGGCACTGGTAGGCGGTAATGTGATTTTAGAAGGAGGAAATCTCACTGCCATTGGAGGAAGAATTGAACTATGGTCTGTAGTTAATGGTCAGGTGTCTGTTGATAGCAGTAATCAAAAGCTGACAATTAACAACCAACAGGTAACAAATAATTATGGAACAATTCAACTATTAAATGCCTCATCATTAGATGCCAGTGGAAACAACGGCGAAATCCAAGTGCAATCACAAAAACTATCATTACAAAATGGTTCCACAATGTTTGCGATAACAGAAGGAACAGAGCAAGGAGGTTCTCTTACTATTAAAGCTTCTGAATCTATAGATTTGCTTGACGCTACTCCTACTAAGGGAGGTGAATTATTTCGCAGCAGTTTTCTCAGTCAAAACTTTGCTCAAGGAAATGGCAGTAATATCACGATTGAAACCGGAAAATTAACAGTTGAGGGAGGGCAAATAGGTACTTTTGCTTTTAGGGAGGGAAATGCAGGAAACCTAACCATACGCGCTACAGAATTAGTTAATGTAGCTGATATATTCGGGGAAAAGGAAACTAACTTTGTAGGTGGCTTGTTTTCTCAAGTCAAGCCAGAAGCAACAGGAAATGGAGGCGAGTTAAGTATTGAAACTAGACAACTCAACATCAAAGGCGGAGCCGCAGTATCGACAACTACTTCTGGTGCTGGTGCAGCTGGTAATCTAACAATTAATGCCTCGGAATTTGTACAACTCATCAATAGCAACTTAAATTCTCAGTCTGAGCCTGGAACTACTGGAATAAGTGGAAATTTAACAATTCTTACTGGCAACTTGCGAGTTTTAGATGGAGCGGAAATATCAACCTCTACTGGTGGCGCAGGAAATGCCGGAAATTTGCTAATTCGTGCTTCAGATTCAGTAGAAATTAGGGGAAATAATGATTCTTTAGCTAGTGGTATATTTGCTCAAGTTACTGATTATGAAGCTACAGGAAACGGGGGAAATTTAACCATAGAAACCAAAAGATTAATTTTACAAGATGGAGGACAAATATCAGCTACCACTTTTGGTAAAGGACAAGCTGGCAATTTAATAGTGCGGGGAATTGGAGGAGGAAATAATCCTACTGATTCGATAGAATTGTCAGGAATATCATTCGATGGTGAATATCCAAGTGCTTTATTAGCTACAAGTGAAAAAGATGCAGGTGGAAATGGGGGAAATTTGCAGATTTATACAAGAAATCTAACTCTCACCGATGGCGCACAAGTAGCTGCTTCTACTTTTAGCACAGGCTCTGGAGGGAGTGTCACAATAGATGCTTTAGATTCAGTGCAACTAATAGGAACTAATGGAGAATTTGCTAGTGGTTTGTTTGCTCGGACGCGAGAATATTCATCTGGTGATGCAGGAAGTTTGACTGTTACGGCTGGAAGCTTGATTATCCGCGATGGTGCTAAGGCAACTGTAAGCAGCTTTTTAGGGTCTGGAACTGCTGCTGCTGGTAACTTAACCGTTAGGTCTGATAATATCTTTATGGACAATGGAATTATTAATGCCGATACAGCTTCAGGTGATTTCGGCAATATAAAATTAACCTCAAACAATATTCAACTGCGTCGAGGAAGCAGCATTACCACTAATACAAACTCTTCTATTGGTGGCAACATCACGATCGATACTGATACTATAGTAGCTTTAGAAAATAGCGATATAACCGCTAATGCTGCACGCGGCTTTGGCGGTCGAGTAACAGTGAATACACAAGGAATATTTGGTACTCAATACCGGGAAAAAGGTTCGGAAATAACAAGTGATATTACAGCTACTTCTGAACTTGGCCCTGAATTTAATGGCGTGGTGGAAATTAACACGCCGGATGTTGACCCCGCTCAAGGATTAGTGCAATTACCAAATCCTGAACCCCCTCGACAAATTGCGCGGGGATGTCCGGCGGATGAAGGTAGTTTTATTATCACCGGAAGTGGCGGATTACCTGCTAATCCCAGTGAAGCACTTCGCAGTAATACCGTGCTGGTTAATTGGGTTACTTTGCCTCCGAGAGGAGAAAATCGCTCAATTTCAGCTAATTTCACGATTCCTAAATATACCCGAATAGTCGAAGCGCAAGGGTGGGAAATTAATGCTAAAGGTGAGGTAGTTTTGACAGAGCGCCCTGCGACAGCCGTACCTTATAATTCAGGAGAAAGTATTGCAACCTGCCATCGCTTCCTACAAAATCCGAACTTACTACAAATGAACACAGATTAAAAAGGATATTTATGATGAAAAATTTAATTTTTCAGAGAAGCGCTAAGTGGCATAGAAAAATTTTACTATATATTTTGGTGGTAATTGCGAGTGCAGGAATACACATTACTTTTCCTCATTTTCTGCTTAATGCTCAAGCCCAAAACCGCTTTTCCAATATCCCAGAACTGGTTGAACAAGGAAGGGCTTTGTATGAAAGTGGACGTTTCAATGATGCAGTAACGGTTTTGTTACGTGCAATATCAAACTCTTCAGCCGAACAAGATAGGCTAATGCAAGCTACCATCTTTAGTAATCTTTCTTTAGCTTACCAGCAGCTTGGAGAATGGAAAAAAGCCGAAAAATATGTTACAGAAAGTTTAAATTTATTAGAAGCTGAGCGAAAGTTAGGTGATTCTACAAATAGATTGAAAGTTTTGGCTCAAACTCTCGATATTCAAGGACGTTTGCAGTTAGAAACAGGACAAGCAGAACAAGCTTTGACCTCCTGGAAAGAAACTGTTAATATTTATGAAAAAATTAGCGATAATGCTGGTAAAATACGCAGTCAAATAAACACTGCTCAAGCTCTGCAATCAATAGGGCTTTATAATCGAGCCGAAAAAACTTTAGAAGATGTGAAGAAAATTATTGAACAACAACCGAACTCTTTAGAAAAAGCCAGTTTATTACGCAGTCTTGGTGATGTTCTGCAAGTGATTGGCGATCTAGATAAATCTGAGATTGTTTTAAAGAAAAGTTTAGAAGTAGCACAATTATTACAATCGCCACCAGAAATAAGTGCTACTCTCCTCAGCTTGGGTAACATGGAACGCTCCAAGGGCAATAAAATATTATCCCAGCAAGATAGCGCCATTAAACCAAATATTACACCTTTAAACTGCCCGTATAGAAGTAGCCAAGAAGCAGCGCTATTTTACACTCGCGCTGCCAACTTTTATCAGGATGCTACTACTAAGTCTGTTTCCCCTACTACACGCCTTCAAGCCAAGCTAAATTACTTAAGTGTATCGTTATCTACAGCTAATTTGGCAAATATTCAGGAAGCTTTACCCGAAATAAAGGCAGAACTCAAGGAATTACCAGCTAGTAGAACAGCAATTTATGCTAAAATTAATTATGCCAAAACTTTAACTTGTTTGAAACAAACAAATCAAGTTAATACTTTATCGTGGAAAGAGATTGCCCAATTTTTAGCGATGGCTGTTCAAGAGGCAAGAAGCCTGGAAGACAAACAAGCAGAATCTTATGCTTTGGGCTATTTAGGTGGGTTGTATTTAGAAAATCAAGATATTAATCATAGTAAAGAAATTACCGAGCAAGCTTTAATTATCGCTCAAGCTATTAAGGCTAGGGAAATTACTTACCTTTGGGAATGGCAGTTAGGATATTTACTTGAGAAGCAAAGAGATATCAAAGGTGCGATCGCAGCTTATGAAGCAGCAGTCGGAGATCTAAAGTTTATCCGCCAAGATTTATTAGCTAATGCAGATATTGAATTTTTATTTCGTAAAAGCGTCGAACCAATCTATCGACAGTTAGTTGAATTACTATTGCCATCATCAGGAGATCAACCTATTCAGGATAATCTCGATAAAGCACGTCAGTTGGTTGCCGATCTGCAAGTAGCTGAATTGGAAAACTTTCTAGGGTGTAGCTTACAGAATCAGAAATCGGTAAAGTTGGACAAAGTTGCTGACGAAAACAATGCCGCGATCCTTTATCCGATTATTTTACCAACACGATTGGCAGTTATTGTCAAATTACCTAAGCAAGATGACTTGCTCTACTACGAAAGTAATGTTAACCAGATAGAAGTAAAAAGTAACATAGAACAACTAAGGCAAAAAATACAAAATCCTGCGTCGGAAAGCCAAGAATATCTATCTTTATCTCAAAAATTATATGAATGGTTGATTGAACCAGCTGAAAAATATCCAAAAACACCTTTAGATTCAAAGCAAGTAAAAACTTTGGTATTCGTACAAGATGGCAAATTACGACAAATACCAATGGCAGCAATATATGACGGTAAAGAATATTTGATAGAAAAATATGCTGTTGCATTGAATTTAGGATTGGAATTACAAAACCCCCGAAATATTCGTCAAGAACGTTTAGAAGCTTTGAGTGCGGGAATTACTAAAAAACTACCGGGATTGGATCGTCTTGAATATGCTGGAATCGAGTTGAATACAATAAAAAATTTAGTTTCCACAAAAGAACTGCGTGATGAAAAGTTCATCAGAGACGACTTTAAAAACCTACTCAACTCGCGTCCTTTTTCGGTAGTTCACTTGGCAACTCATGGGCAATTTAGTTCCCAACCTGAAAAAACATTTATTCGTGCCTTTGATACAAGTATCAATATCAAAGAGTTAAGCGATATATTCCGAATCCAAAGCCAAAACAGATCCGAACCGATAGAATTACTTGTTTTGAGTGCTTGTCAAACAGCGACGGAAGATGAGAGATCTGTTTTAGGGCTCGCTGGAATAGCAGTACGTTCTGGGGCGCGTAGCACGATCGCGTCGCTGTGGTTTTTAAACGATCAGTCTAGCGCCCAGTTAATGGAATTATTCTATAACAATTTAAGAAATCCAAAAGTGCCTAATAAAGTAGAAGCTTTGCGTCTTGCACAAAAGGAACTACTGACAAATCCCAAGTACGGATATGAAGCACCAGCACACTGGGCTTCCTACATTTTGGTGGGTAATTGGTTATAGTTGTTTAGTTTTTTGGAGAATAGCGCTCCACAACCGATTCTTTAGCAATTTCATCCAAACCAACAGACCTCAAGAGATCGGCCCAATCAGCAGCCAGTTGCTTATCTGATGGGTTTTTGAAATAGAGATTTCCCAAAAGAGTTATAGCCTCATGCCAGATACCATTTTTAGCATAAAAGGTAATTAGCGCTCGCGGGTTAGTTGTATCCAAGCGATCGCTAACGGTAGGACTTGTCACTCGTTGCACACCACCGTTTACGAAAATATTTTCTGACGGTTCATTCGGATTGCAAATAATAGAAAATATCCACCGATAATCTTTGCCTATTTCTAAAGGTTGGATTTGCGGATCTGATGGAATAGTGATACTAAGAAAGCTTTTCTTCCCAGGTAGTTCTAAAAGTTTTTTGTAAATACCTTTAAGCTCTCTACCCTGCTTTTCCTGTAGCACAAATTCCGCGTTAAGGCGGGAATTATAGTTAATATAAAACCAAAAAGTTGGACGACTATCAACTGTTAATCCTCCTACTAAATCTAGCAGAGGCACTGAATTACTAATTGCTTGTTGCCTATCTGAAGTTTGTTTAACAGCAGGCACTAAGGCAGTTATAAGGATATCATTTTCATTCAAAGACGGACAT
>NZ_JACJUP010001280.1:0-413 GCF_014748295.1 Planktothrix sp. FACHB-1355
GTTGCTTTTGAATTGTTTTGATTTCTCGATAAAAAGATTGGAAACCTTCCAAGATCGGTAACATTGAGCTAGTGCGTTGCGAGAGCCGATCGAAATCCGATTCCGTGAAGCCATTGGGGTCAGCCGATTTTGGATTTTGGATTTGGGATTGTGGATTGCCTAATAAATCATTACTAGCTAAGTGGGGATATATTAATTTTTTGGTTAATTCGACAATGGCAACAAAATCTCCCCCTTCGTTCCACAGGGGAATAACATAAGTATTACAAATATGCTTATAATTATGTAAATCATTCCACCATTTTACATTTAATTGCATGGGTTTTCTTGATTGGCAAGCGATAATTTGTCCTGCTATCCCTTCCTCAGCAAGAAGAGTAATTACTGTGGGCATACCACCTCCATCTTCCAAA
>NZ_JACJUP010001281.1:0-1871 GCF_014748295.1 Planktothrix sp. FACHB-1355
TTGGGATTTATTTTTTTAACGCAAAGGAACGCACTAGCCGCGTCAGCGGCTTCCCGCAGGGTAGGTTTTCGCAAAGGAACGCAGAGGTTAATTTTTGTTTTTGGAGGGAGGTTTTCGATCGTGGACGATATCGTAAACTACGGGAACGACGATTAAGCTTAGTAGGGAAGATGATATCAGACCGCCTGCGATCGCTATTGCCATAGGGGTACGCAATTCTGCGCCTGCACCCAAACCTAAAGCGATCGGCATCATACCTAAAATGGTTGAAGCTGTAGTCATTATAATCGGTCGGAGGCGAACTGGTCCCGCTTTCAGGATTGCTTCGGTGCGGCTGTAGCCAGAACTGCGTAGTTGGTTGATGTAATCTACAAGTAAGATGGCATTTTTGTTACTCAAACCTAGTAGGAAAACAAAGCCAATTAGCGATATCATACCGAAATCGCTGTTGGTAATTAGCAGTGCGAATATACCGCCTACAAGTGCTAGGGGTAAAGATAAACAAATTACCAGGGGATCGATCCAGCTTTTGAATAAGAAAATCAGCACGAATAAAATACAGATAGCTGACAGAGTTAAAGTTGTGCCAAAACTGCCGAAGATTTCGCCGCTGCGAGCAGAGTCTCCTCCTAATGCTAAAGTAACTTGTGGCGGTAGAACAGCTTTTGCTTCCGATACTACTATATCGGTGGCTTGTCCTATGGTTAACTCTCGATTTAGGTTAGCGCTGACATAGACAGTTCTCTTTTGGCTGCGATGTTCGATCTGAAAAATTGTGCCATCTTCACCCGTTTCTCCTGTTGTTGTGACATCTTCAAATCCCCGTATTGTCAATAGCCGCGCTTTGATTTCTCTGGCTGCTTTGCTAACTGCTTGTAAGTCATCGCCTACTAAAGCAATTTGCAGGGGTTTTTGAGCGCCGAGACTGGCATCGACGAATTGAATATCTTCTACACTGGTGGTAACTCCCGGTATTGTGGGTAATTGTTCGCGAATGCGGTCTTGCACTTCGGCGGTATGGAGTGTGCGATCGCTCTTTAACGCTACATTAATAATGCCTTTATTCGGTTCGGCTTCGCGAAAACCGACGATGGTAAATACTTTTTCGACTTCTGGCGATTTCAATACTGCTGCTTCTATTTGTTTGGCAACATCAAGAGATTCTCCTAACGCATCTGTTTCGACTCCGGCAGATGATTTCAACCAATCCGGTAGATAGGCGGTAGCGTTGATGGGTGCGGTATAGCTAATGTTGAATTCGCCGCGATCGAGTTTGGGAATAAAGCCTTTGGGAATGAGTGGAATTAGTCCTATCCCTGCAACAAAGCTGAGTGCTGCTATTCCTATTACTATGCTTCGATGTTTGAGAGACCAGCTTAGTAAGTGGCGATATCCTTCCGCAAAACTTTGCCAATATCTATTTTCTCTGGGACTCGTTTTTGAAGATTTGGGTTTGAGCCAGTAAACTGCTAAAACAGGCGATAATGTCCGCGCTACCAATAAAGAAGTTAGCATTGCTGCTGAAACGGTGATGCCAAAAGGCATGAAGAATTGCCCGATCGTTCCTTTCATTAATGCTATGGGCAAAAATACGGCTACGGCGGTAAATGTTGCCGCTGTAACTGTCAATCCGATTTCGTTAGTAGCGTGCAGTGCTGCTTGGCGGGGAGTTTCTCCTTCGTCGATATGACGCATGATGTTTTCCACATCGACAATGGCGTCATCGATAATGCTACCGATAACTAACGCTAGGGCTAATAAAGTAATTGTTTCCAAGTTGAAGCCGTAGATAGCCATGACGATAAATGTACCCAGCAGCGATGCGGGTATCGCCAATGCGGATATCAGTGTCGCTCGCAAGTTCCACAAAA
>NZ_JACJUP010001282.1:0-1867 GCF_014748295.1 Planktothrix sp. FACHB-1355
GGCAGCGAAGGGAGACTTAACAGTTAAAGCACAAGTTGATAACGAAATTTTAGGAACGATAGCAGATTCCTTTAACTATCTGGTCGGTTCTTTACGTAAAGTTGCGATCGACATTCAAAATGCCACTGACCAAGTTAACCAAGCTACCAAAGTATCAGTAGGCGATACCACTGAACTAGCCCAACAAGCCCGCAGCCAAGCCTCACAAATTGAAGCAACTTTACGGCAATTGGAACGAATGGTCGCCTCTATTAAAGAAGTCTCAGAAGCTGCTAAACGAGCCGAACAAGTCGCCCAACAAGCTGCTAAACGAGCCGAAACGGGTGGCAAAGCTGTAGACCTTACTGTCTCGGCAATCGATCGGCTTCGCGAAACAATAGCGGAAACATCGGAAATGATGAAGTGTTTGGGTGAAGGATCGAGACAAATTGGTAAAATTGTCACTTCTATCTCTGATATTGCATCTCAAACAAACCTACTCGCTCTTAATGCTACAATTGAAGCAGCACGAGCCGGAGAGCAAGGAAAAGGCTTTGCCGTAGTTGCTGAAGAAGTCCGTAAGTTAGCTAAACGTTCTGCTTCTGCTACTGAAGAAATTTACCAAATTGTCCACACCATTCAGGATGCAATTAGTCGTGTAATGGGTGCGATGGAATCTGGTAATCAACAAGTAGTAGAAGGAACGCAAATTGCGGCGGCTGCTAAAACTAATTTAATTGCGATTATTGAAGTCAGTCGCGAAATTAACGGTTTGGTGGAAAACATCACTTCCGCCAGTAAAAAACAGACTTTCTCAGCAGAGGAAATTACAGCTACTGTCAAGCGAGTAAATGCTATTTCTACAACAACTGCCCAAAAATCAGAAGAAGTGACAACCTCTTTAGATGGATTAGCTGTTGTTGTCAATAAACTCCAAAGCTCAGTCGCCAATTTCTGCTCTCAGTAATGCTTTTGAGTTAAAAGTATATGCCTGGTTACTTCTTCAATATCTCGAAACAGTTGAAAGCCAAAAAAATAATTAATGTAGATGTCTATAAACTTTTACGATTTCAATTATCTTCGTGAATTAGTGCGTGGGTATTCCTCAGTTGTCATAAGCAGTGACAAGGCATATTTAGCGGACTTACGCTTAGCGCCTCTAGTTACTAAGATGAAGTTAAATTCCTTGGGAGAGTTAATGAATAAACTACAATCTCAGCCCTTTAATCATTTACATATCCAAGTAATTGAAGCTATGCTTCTGACAGAAACTTCTTTTTTTCGAGATGTCTATCCATTTGATGCGATCGCCAAAACTATCTTACCCGAATTAATACGTAAAAAACAGACACAACAAACTCTCAATATTTGGTGTGCTGCGTGTTCCAGCGGTCAAGAGCCCTACAGTATCGCCATGTTATTATGGGAACAATTTCCCGAACTAGCAACTTGGAAAATTCGTTTACTTGCCACAGATTTATCTCATGAAATGATTGCCCGCGCCCGCGCTGCAAGCTATCACCAGATGGAAATTATGCGAGGGCTACCCAAAACGCTCTTGATGAAATATTTCCAAAACTCTGGCAAGATATGGCAACTAAAAGATAACATTCGTGAAATGGTAGAGTTTCGCCAAATGAATTTAGTTACCGATTCATTGGAAAAGACCATTTTTGACATTATCTTTTTACGTAACGTTCTCATCTATTTCGATTGGCAAACCAAAAAAGCCGTTTTGGACAAAGTTCGAGAAGTTTTATCCCCCAACGGGTATTTATTTCTTGGTAGTGGAGAAACGCCTTTGAATACATATGAAGATTTTCCACCTGTTTCTGGAGCAATCTTAATCGATCCCACAAAAATTAGACCGGGAACTAATTTTTTTAAG
>NZ_JACJUP010001283.1:0-1864 GCF_014748295.1 Planktothrix sp. FACHB-1355
GGGTAAGATTATGATTAGACATTTCCTCCAAAACAATCTCAAAGGGCAGACAGGATGCCTAACCCACAAGAATTTTTGGAGATGTCTATTAGCGATCGCTTAATTTATACTCAGGAAAGCTGAGGTGCGATTTTAGGGATCGTTCATAAAAATTTTGATTCTAGACTCTTCTTACCCTAAACCCTCTCAAAACTCAAATCTTTTTCATTTCGCTAAATTTGGCGTGAATTTTTTCCAGTTCATCTTCCATGTTTTCAATAACTTCTGGAGAATGGAGGCGCAGCATTAAGAACCACGCGCCACCAACGCAAAGGTACATCAAGAACAAGTAAGGGAAAACGTTAAATGGGAAGGGTGGTGCGGGGTATAGGCTACCCACGATCGGGATCAGCATGAAGAGAACTGCTAAAACTGCGATCGCAATATCGAGTATATTCAATACTCTCTGTCTGTAAAGATAAACAGGTGCAGCAATTGCGATCGAAATGTACGCGGTTAAAAATCCATAGGTAGCCAGAGTTCCCATGTATGTAATAATATCCAATATTGACAGACTAAACAACGACATGGATGCGGGTACAATAAACAAAATAATAGATAACATGGTGATGGCAATGTGAGGCGTTTTGTTGCTTTTGTGCGCTAAACCCATCGCATCATGAAATATGCCGTGTCTAGCCATTGTAAACAGAATTCTCGATCCCGCATTGATGCAAGCGATAACGCAGCTGAAGAAAGTTACTAGCGCTCCAATTGTAATTAGCAAACCTAAAAATCCTACCCCTGCTATATTAGCTACATCGTTGATGGGGGAATCGCTTTTGTCTAAAGGCGTACTGTAACCGCTAAAAGCTAGCACTTCAGTGTAGGCAAGTAAAGTAAAGAATAAGCCGGAAAGTATGGGTGTTAAAACCACAGCAGCGGGAATAAATTTGAGCGGATTTTTGGCTTCATCTCCAAGGGCTGTTGCACTTTCAAAGCCTGTATAACTGAAAATGGCCAGTATAAGTCCAAGTATTAATTCATCTGGCTTTGTATCTTTGAGGTAAAGTTGTGACATATCGATCGCAAAGCCATGTTTGAATAAAACTATAGCTGCTATAAGCAATAGCAAACTGACAGAAAAAGCTTCCAGTCCCAGCATTAATTTAGTTGATAATTGGATATCTTTGTACGCAAGATACCAGCCAAAGCCAGTACAAATTGCCAACAAAAATATAGGAGATAATTCGATGCCGATTAAGCTTAGCAAGACATTGGCAAAGTTGCTGAATGCAGCTACAACAGCCATCCCGGCAAATAGATAAGCTAGCAAAAGACTCCATCCAGAAATCACTCCCATCGTTGAACCAAGGCCCATACTAATGTAGGCGTAAAGCGAACCTGGAGATGCAGAACGACGAGCGAACTGGCTAATATTAAGGCCGACCAATACTACACCAATCATCGCGATCGCAAAAGTTAACCAAGTTCCGTTTCCGGCGTTGGCAAACACTAATCCTACAGATATTGTAGGCGCTGCGGTTGGTGCAACGTTGGCAAATGACTGAGATATTATTTCCGGGAAAGAGAGACATTCAGCTCGCAAACCGGAAAAATTCTGGTTTGTTTCATCGGGCATTGGTGAATTTTCAGTCATATTTAACTGTAGGGTGTGTTAGGCACGGGTGAAAAATTAAGTATTGCAACTAATAATTAAATTGCGCTGCCTAACGCACCATCTCCCAAATTGGTAACACAAATAATAGACATCTCCTCCAAAAGAATCTCAAAGGCAGGCAGGATGCCTACCCCACAAGAATTTTTGCAGATGTCTAATGAACATTTTACCTGCTCGACCCGAAAGAACCTAACTTTCTGGCAA
>NZ_JACJUP010001284.1:0-1804 GCF_014748295.1 Planktothrix sp. FACHB-1355
TGCAAAACCTCCTGCCATGTGGATGATTTTATCTTCCGGTTTCCCTTCGCAATAAAGTGGCCCAACTAACCATGCTCCCGTTTCTTCCGCGCACTGTAAAAGTCGATCTAGCCAACCCGGAGTAAATAGTATATCGTTATCAAAAAAGACAACATATTTAGTATCGACTTCCGATAAAATCAGGTTACGCGCTTGATTGGGAGCGAGGAAATTTTCGCGGCGAATTAACCGAAATCCTTTTTCTTTTGCTTGTTTTTCTAGATAGCGTTTTGTGCGATTGGGTGAATTGCCATCCACATAGATTAACTTGAAGGGTGTAGTTGTATTCTCGTATAGACTTTCGAGGGAACGCTCGGTATAGCTGAATCTCTCCCGTTGGGTTATAACTAAGGTAACTTGTGGTTCTGTCATCTATACATCTCCAGCTTTTTTGGTATCTTTGTTTTTCCTAGTATATCCAGTTAACTGGGAAGCTAGGGAAGTTTTAATAAAATAAATAGGACTTGCCAAACTACTCAGGTAAAACTCCATCTCGCAAGCTGGGATTAAATCATTTTTAACTTTCCCGCCATATTTGAGTAAGTGCAGTATTGTTCGACGCAAGCTCCCCAGGAATATCTTAGCCATAATTATTGGCTTTTGCCATGTTTTAGAATTAATCAACCGCAGATGGCAAATACATAAACTAGAACCACGAATCAGAGCAATTAAATAATCTTTTTCTAAGCGCCACTGCGGTATTTGATGATAGGTGTGCATCGCTGGGTTATACCAAATTTCCCACCCGGCATTGTGTATATACAATAATGGCTCTAAATCTTCTCCTCCTAACATTTGTTTGCCAACTCTACCGATTAATTTTGGTCGGTTCGGAACGGCTTCGCACCATGCTTTTTTACGAACTACTACTGCTGCTCCTGGCGGCAAGCTTAAATTATTTGGCTCGTAAAGACGCGGTTTTTCACCCTGCTCTCTAATTGCTAAAAAAGATTGTATTTTCTGGAAATTTTCCGGCGGTTTTACTTCAAAATCACCGTGTATTTGACCACCAAAAGCTCCTGCTTTGGGATGAGCTTTGGCAAAGGAGTAAGCAGCTACCACCCAGTTACTATCAGGTAAATTATCATCATCCAGAAAACCAATTAATTCGCCTTTTGCTTCCCGAACCGCGTGCAGCCTAGCAAAAGCGACTCCTTGTTCCATTTCCAAACAATATGTCAAAGGAAATTTCTCTGGCCAATTTGCTTGATAATCTCGCACAATTTGCGCTGTATTATCTTGGCTGTTATTATCAACAACAATAATTTCCCAAGCCAAATGTTCAGTATTCATTTGTTGGCGCAGTCGTTCTAGAACCAAGGGTAAACGGCTGGCTCCATTATAAGTTGGAATGACTACGGTAAAGTGCATTGACTTCAATTTTTGGTTATCTTGATTTGCCTGATACTGGCTGCTCTTTCATGTCTAATTCAGCTAGCTTTTTTGGGGTGATTTTCGATGCGGTTTGAGCGTCTAAATATTGTTTCCTACAAAGAAAGGACTAATTAAGCTGCACCGCAATAGCTCTAATTCACAAGCTACGATCGCATCTTTTTTCGCCACCCCTTTATATTTAACCAAGTGCATAATCAATCGCCGTAAATCGTTCGTAAAATAAATCGGAATCAACAGCGGTTTTTGCCAATTTTTTAATTTCACCATCCGCAACTGATGGCGACTCAAACCAATACAACGCGCCACAGATATTAGGTAATCTTTTGACAAACGCCAGCTAGGAATCTCGTGATAAATTTGCATATTTGGG
>NZ_JACJUP010001285.1:0-1754 GCF_014748295.1 Planktothrix sp. FACHB-1355
AGCAGCGCCGGGTTGAATTGCAGTTTGCCTGCTGTAGCATTAAAAACAAGTAATATATCATTCAACACCTGGTTTGTTTGTTGGACAGCCGATCGAATCTGTTCCAGATGCTGATTTTTTTTCTCGGTACTCCATTTATCACCGTAAATTTTGACCAATTCGGCGGAAGCGATGATATTTGTAAGTGGGGTGCGAAATTCTTGGGCAATTACAGATAAAAAATTGGCTTTCATCCGGTTGAGTTCTTTTTGTGTCGCCAAAGCATAGTTCATTTCCGCTTCTGTCTGTTTGTGTTTGGTGATATCTTTCACGGTTAGAACAACCGCGTCAACAAAACTGCCGAGATTTTGCATCAAGCTAATGGTGTACTCACAGTACCTAATTCCGTCTGCGAATGGAAAGCTTATTTGACCAGTGATGGATTGTCCTGTGCGGAGAACCTCTTGCCGTTGAAGATCGAAACTTACCATCGTGTGTGCTGGAAAACCTATATCTTGCCATCTCTTGCCCACAATGTCAGTTTGTACCTTTCCCCAACTACGTGCAGCTTCTGGACTTGCGTAGATGCACTTACCTGTTTGGTCGATGACATAGAGATGAATTGGCGAAGCGTGGAGGATGGCGTCAAGCATTTGTAATTTCTGCTCAACTTGTTCCGCCTGCTTGAGCTTGGTGATGTCTCGAAGTTGCCAGCGCAAAGCTACTACCTGTCTGTGAGAATTCTGCACCGGCACTATTGTGCAAGCAGCTGGGAAAGCTTGTCCCTTCTGGGGCTGAATTTCGACTTCCCAGTCTCTGAGTTCCTGACCGTTTTGCCGTTGAAACAGTTGGGTGCGAAAGTCGCGACGAGCTGATTCTGGCACGAAAACTACTAGGGGTTTGCCGACTATGCGATCGCTCCTAACATTTAGCAAATTTGCGGCTGCTTGGTTTGCTTCTAAAATCACTCCCTCTGGGTTCGTTACCAGATAAGCATCCGGGGCGAAATCAAACAGATCCTGGTAACGCCGACGTTCCGTTTCCAAGGCCATTTGGACGGTGGCTAACTCTTGATTTCGATCGCGCAGTTCCTCGCTGGCAACCTGTAGCTCTTCCAACGAAAAGGTAAGTTCGTCTAAGCTTTGCCGCAGCAGCATTTCCTCATCTCGGTCAGAAATCTGTTCAATTTCTCCCATAAAGTTTCTGGGCGACTTGGGCAGTGTATCCGTCCTCTGCCAAAGCATTTCCAGTCGTTGCAGAGATGCCGCAATTTGCCGATCGAAAATTTCTTCTATCATTAGGGTAAGAATTTAAAAGGTTTTTATTAAAAAATCTTCCAACTATATGATAATCAAAAGAATCGACAATCCCACTTGTGCTGTACATTGCTAAGTTTAGTTGTGTCGATCGCTTTCCCGCTCCTCTTCAGGATCGTCTCATAGTCGATCGATCTCACTTCGCTCGATCTCCCGATTGCCATCGTTGTCACCATTATTTCTGATCAGCGCTTCTCGGATGAGCGCAATGCTTTGGTCTGCTTCTTTTGCTTGAGCTTCAAAACGTTGGGCTGACAGCTTTTGGCCTCTTCCGTTCGCCCGTTCTGCCATCTTGCGGATGAGCGCGGACTTTTCCTCTAGGGCGCGGAGGGCACTCCAAAGCGCTTCTTCCAAAGCTTCAGACTGGCGAGCTAACAAACTTTTCGGCGCAAAGGCGTGACCGGTACGACAGCGGAAACGAACGAACTTTCCGTCCTTCAACTCCCACAAGACACCGCC
>NZ_JACJUP010001286.1:0-1797 GCF_014748295.1 Planktothrix sp. FACHB-1355
GGTAGGCGTCCCGCCTGCCCTGAAATGATACTGTTAGCGAATTACCTCAACCGTCGTGAAATCGAGCGGGAGAGCGGGAGAGCGGGGGAGTGGGAGAGATCGATCGGTTATCATTCTATTGGTTCAGCGGTCTAACCCCCCAGTTAATTCGCCAACAGTATCTTAAATCACCAGGGACGGGCGAGACGCCCATCCCACAAGAACTACAACAGCCCCCATCCCACAACAGCACTTAACCTTCCACCTTCACCCCTCGCCAAAAAGCCACATAACCTTCAATATTCTTAGCTTTGTCCTTAGCTTGGGGGTAATACCAAGCAGCATCCTTGTTTTCTTGCCCGTTCACCTCGATCGTATAGTAACTGGCGACGCCTTTCCAGGGACAAGTCGTATGGGTACTGCTTTCCTTAAAATACTGCTTGTCGATCGCATCCGGTGGGAAATAGTGATTTCCTTCCACAACTATAGTGCGATCGCTCTCCGCTAAAGTGGCACCATTCCAAACAGCTTTCGGCATAGGTTTATTTTCTGAGCTACTTTCCAACTAACATTATTATGCGAAGGTGCAGGTACAATAGCCTCTTATCCCCTCCATCATGTCTCAGTTTCGCTCCCTGGAAAAGGCACTCAAACAATATTTTGGCTACGACAGCTTCCGTCCCGGACAGCGGCAGATAGTAGAAGAAGCCTTGCAAAATCGAGATTTGCTCATTGTCATGCCCACAGGCGGCGGCAAATCCCTGTGTTTTCAGCTACCAGCGCTGCTAAAATCCGGTTTAACCGTAGTCGTCTCTCCCCTCATCGCCTTAATGCAAGACCAAGTAGACGCCCTGCGGGATAACGGGATTGGCGCAACCTTCCTCAATAGTACCCTCAACAGTCATCAGGTACGATATTCCGAACAAGCTATCCTCAACAAACGCATCAAATTACTCTACATTGCGCCAGAACGTCTGCTGAGCGAAAGATTTCTGCCATTTTTAGACTTAGTGCAGCATCAAATCGGCATTTCTGGTTTTGCTATCGACGAAGCGCACTGCGTCTCCGAGTGGGGACACGACTTTCGCCCAGAATATCGCCAATTGCGAATACTTCACCAGCGTTATCCAAATGTTCCCATTATGGCGCTCACCGCCACCGCCACCGAGCGCGTCCGCCAAGACATCATCCAACAGCTAGCACTTGTGCAACCGAATGTCCATATTTCTAGCTTCAATCGCACAAATCTTTACTACGAAGTTCGTCCCAAGCAAAAAAGCAGCTACACAGAATTACTACTGTTAATTAGGCAAACAAAAGGTACGGGAATTGTTTATTGTCTTAGCCGTCGTTCTGTTGACGAACTCACTTTTAAGTTACAGAAAGATGGCATCAAAGCTTTACCTTATCATGCGGGATTGAGTGACGACGATCGCACCGAAAATCAAACTCGTTTTATTCGCGATGATGTGCAAGTCATCGTAGCCACAATTGCTTTTGGTATGGGGATTAACAAACCAGATGTCCGCTTTGTCGTTCACTACGACTTACCCCGCAATTTGGAAAGTTACTATCAAGAAGCCGGACGTGCGGGAAGGGATGGCGAACCATCTCGCTGTACAATCTTTTTCAGCTTTGGAGATGTTAAGAAAATTGAATGGGGAATCGAACAAAAAATTGACGAGCAAGAACAAATGATCGCTCGTCAACAACTGCGCCGTATGATAGATTATGTTGAAGGTACAGACTGTCGGCGCACAATTCAGTTAAGTTATTTTGGCGAATATTTCCCCGGTAATTGCAGTAATTGCGATAATT
>NZ_JACJUP010001287.1:0-1858 GCF_014748295.1 Planktothrix sp. FACHB-1355
GTAAGGAGAAATTACGGCAGACGATCGCATCTACCCCCAACATGGTTGCTGTTAAGAAAATGTTAGCACGGGAAATGGAACCCACTGTTACGCCGCCAGACAGATCAAGAGCGAAAGCACAAATGAGTGCCAGTAAGCACATCTTTGATGCGGATATGAGAGTGCGGCGCGGCTTTCTCTCAATAACTATGAAAAATGGGAAAATTATCCCCAGTTTGAGCTTAGATTTGGCTGTCCGTTATCTGGAAACGGAAGGTATTTACCTCCAGAAAGTTGACGAGATGAGATTTCGCTTGGGTAAGGCGGTATTTGCACCTTTCGATCGAAATGACGGCGGCTATGAAGATGAAGATGCTGATGAGATGGGATACCAGACTATATTGAACTATCGAAACACCAGTAAAAATTTCAATATGGTTTCGATGACAGACGTTCTGCAAAACCGCGTACCGCCAGAATGGGGAAGGGATCGGATCGTCTTAATCGGTCCTGTTAGCGAGGCTTTTGAAGATTTAGTTTTAACTCCTTACAGCGGCGGTTTGCACTACCGTCCTCATCCCATGCCGGGAGTAGAAGTTCATGCCCATTTTATCAGCCAAATTCTCAGTGCTGCCCTCGAAGGTCGTCCGCTTTTCCAAAGTTGGTCGCAACCTGTAGAATGGCTGTGGATTTTATTTTGGGCAGGAGTGGGTGGAACCCTGAATTGGAGTTTGCGATATGCGGGTGAATCGAAGTCTGCCTCCTCATTGTTGAGAGGATTTGGTGCTTATATCGTCGCAGTAATTACTTTGCTGGCTAGCACCTATGCGGCTTTTTTGGGGGGGTGGTGGTTGCCTGTTGTGCCACCGTTTTTAGCGTTAACTGGTGCTTCTATTGTGATTACTGCTTATATTGCTCGCACCGCTGGAGAAATTCGCCAAACTTTTGGACGTTATCTAACTGATGCGATCGTAGCTAATTTGTTGGAAAATCCGGAAGGAATGAAACTCGGTGGCGAAAGGCGAAAAATTACTATACTGACTTCCGATTTAAGAGGATTTACGGCTTTATCAGAACGGTTGTCTCCAGAAGAAGTTGTGAAAATACTGAATATCTATCTGGAATCTATGGCAGATGTAATTACCAAGCACAAAGGAACTATTGATGAGTTCATGGGCGATGGAATTTTAGTTCTTTTCGGTGCGCCTATTACCAGAGAAGATGATGCGAAAAGGGCGGTTGCTTGCGCGGTAGATATGCAGCTGGCGATGGGTGCTGTTAACGAAAAGATGAACGAGTTGGGATTGCCGCCTTTACAAATGGGAATCGGTATCAATACCGGGGAAGTTGTGGTGGGAAATATCGGTTCTTACAAACGCACTAAGTACGGTGTAGTTGGCAGTCAGGTAAACTTAACTTATCGCATCGAATCTTATACAATTGTCGGTCAAATTCTGATTTCAGAATCGACTTTTAAAGATGTAGAAAATATCGTGAAAATCGGTGGTGAAAAGCAGGTAACGCCGAAAGGAGTTAAACAGCCTATCACTATCTATGAAGTGGAGGGTATTGCTGGGGAATACAATCTTTTTCTGCCTAAAGAAGAAGAAGAAGTATTTGTGCGCCTTCCTGAAGAAATTTCCATACAATACGCTGTTTTGGATGGCAAGAATATCGGCGATACCGCGTTCAAGGGAAGTTTAGTCAAGCTTTCGCGTCGGAGTGCGGAAGTACGTTCTGAGGGAGAATCGGGCTTTGCACCACCAGCGCTAACCAATATTAAGATGAATTTATTAACACCGGACAGCCAAGAAGTTAGCGAAGATATTTATGCCAAGGTTGTAGATAAATCGGCGGGGGATGGCAGTTTTCATATCTA
>NZ_JACJUP010001288.1:0-1806 GCF_014748295.1 Planktothrix sp. FACHB-1355
ACATCGCGATCGCAAACGCACCATCTCTCAAATGGAAGCAGAACCCAGCCAAATTACTATCCAGACACAATTTATACCTAAACATACAGGCGATCGACCTTGGGTGAGAATTAAGATTGCTGACAACGGCCCTGGGATGACAGCAGATGTCATCTCCCGCATTTACGATCCGTTTTTCACTACCAAAGAACCGGGCAAGGGAACTGGTTTGGGGTTGGCCATCAGTTATCAGATTCTCGTGGAAAAGCACGGGGGAGTACTAAAATGTATGTCCGAACCTGGAAACGGTACAGAGTTTTGGATTGAAATTCCCATCAGCCGCTCGCCAATTAGCAATTAAATTAAAAATAACAAAACATTGCTAAGTCTTTGCGGACAACAATCTTAGTTTAAAGTGGCTTTAACTATGCGATCGTCCCAGTTATCTCAATCTAAAACCTAAAATCTAAAATTGTATAAGCGTGCATCACGGTCGGCCATCCCATTGCCACAAAGAGATTAACTTTTGAACTTGATTGCCAAACATAAAGTGTCTCAAATACCCAAAAAACAAAATCCACCTGAACTACTGCGGTTTTTAGAACATTCAAATGACATTTTAGTAGAATATGACCGGAGTTTACGTTATGTCTGGATTAATCAGACAGGCGCAAAACTACTGGGCTTGACGCTTGAAGAAGCCATCGGTAAAACTAATCGGGAATTGATTGGCTCTGCCGCAGAGCATCTCGAAATAATCTTGCAAGAGGTATTTAAAAAAAACGAAAAAGTGCAGGTAGATTGGGAAATTAATCTCCCATCGGGGACACGAATTTATAACTCAATTTATACCCCAATTACAGATCCCTCTGGAGCAGTGACATCCGTAATTGGCGTTTGCCGTGATATCACGGAATTGAGAGCGTTACAGCAGACATCAGAACAAATGCTAGCTGCTGCCTACAATCAAGTCGAGCAACGCAAAGTATTAGCTGAGGTGATTGCCAGAATTCGCAAACCCCTGGATCTCGATCGCATCTTTACAGCCACGGCCAAAGAAGTTAGACAGCTGCTGAAAGCCGATCGGGTAGCAGTGTATCAATTTTATCTCGACAGCGGCTACAACGATGGCGAATTTGTCTCGGAAGATGGGGCAGTAGGTTTGCCTTCTGCCTTAGAAGCTAGGGTTCGCGACAGCTGCTTTGGGGAGCGATATGCAGTGCATTACGAGCAAGGACAAATTCAAGCAGTTGCCGATATTTATAACGCTGGACTGAGCGACTGTCACATCCATATTTTGTCACAATTTCAGGTAAAAGCAAACTTGGTTGTTCCCTTACTGAAAGCTAAAAAGTTATGGGGATTGCTCTGCATTCATCAATGTACAAAACCGCGTCATTGGCAAGCAACAGAGATAGAATTTGTCACTCAAATTGCCGATCATTTGGGAGTAGCTCTAGAGCAAATCGAGTTACTCGCTCAAACACGAGCCTCAGCAGCACAACTCGCCCAAGCACTCCAGGATTTGCAAAGAACACAAGCTCAACTAATTCAAACCGAAAAAATGTCCAGTTTGGGGCATTTAGTAGCTGGTGTAGCGCATGAAATCAACAACCCAGTCAACTTTATCTACGGCAATCTCACACACGCGAGCGACTACACCAACGACCTGCTCGACCTGCTGCACCTCTACCAGCGGTACTGCACCCATCCCCATTCGGAAATTCAAGAGCGCAGCGAAGAAATCGATCTGGAATTTATCGCCAATGATTTGCCGAAGCTCCTCAACAGCATGAAAGTCGGTGCTGACCGCATCCGCCAACTTGT
>NZ_JACJUP010001289.1:0-1855 GCF_014748295.1 Planktothrix sp. FACHB-1355
TGCCGATGCACGATATGCCTACGGCACGCTGTGCGAAGGCACTCCTGCAAGTGCCTTAACAAAAGTTCATACAGTGTCGATTACTTTTGTCCGACTACTTAGGTAAGCTTTTGATTCTCAAATTGCACGGCTATGCTATTCGGGCATTGCAATACTTGTTGTTCAAATAATTGATGAATGGTGAGATTTGTCAAAGCATTGGATGAGGGAGAATTCCACTGTTGGAGGAGGCGCTCGCATTCTCGCTCCGAAATTAAAGGCAGTTCAGCCAGAGAGCGATCGCTATCGATAACCAGGTTGCGAACAAATGTGGTAAACGAGTTGCTAAAGCGGTCAAAACTTTCTCGATCGAAGGCAGCAGTGTCATATATACAACGGCATTTTTCCCCTGTCTTTGGAATTACAAACGTTAAGCCAATTCTCGATAAATTTGAAGTGCGATCGAGAGTTTCCACTCGTTCGATCGTGACTGGAAATTGATGCTGAAACCTCAGTTTTTGTAATTCTTGAAGTTCGGGATATCTGAGTAGGATGTCGCGTGGATAAGTTTGGCGACGTTCCACCCATTGCATTTGTTGTTGCACTGCCTTAACGACTTCCCTTATCCCTTGCTTCAGGTCTATTTTGAGATGAAAAGGCACGTCAACCGCAAAGAAATTTTCTAACCCCCCATGAGGGCGTTGACTTGTTGTTAATCTCCATCCCAGATCGAAATCATCTGTTTCTACAGTTCGAGCGAGATAGGCGGCGAAAGCAGCGACGAGAAATTCTTCTAAATTGCAACCTTTTAAATGACTTGCTAAAAAGCCGTCAATTTCGGGTAGAATGTGCCAGTTTTGGCTTGCCATCTCTTCGCCGGGGAATGGAGAAAAGATATCTTGATTTCCATAAAGCCAATTGCGATCGGGTGAAGCGATGGGCTGTAAGGTGGCTAATTTTTCTACCCAGAAGGATTCATGTTTGGCGATCGCAGTTTCGATCTCCTTGAGATGCTGAGTTTGAGTTGGTTCGATTTCTGCAAAGCAGTCGCCTATCTGTAATCTAAATCTTGTCACCAACTCAGGGATAGAAAGGGTTTTACCTTCTAAAGTCAGCATTTGCGTGAGGGCAACATCATAACTTCCAGTGGCAACGATTAAACGCTCCGATTCAATTGCGGTAATGGTGCCAGGGATAGCGCTAGAAGCTGTTTCTAGCACTTCCAATTGAGAAACAATGATGAATGTATTGGCGATCGCTAATTTCGGCAATCCCAAAAGATTTTGATAATTCCCAAAATCTAACGCTCGCATCCAAGCTTTCAATTCTTCAGCAGGACGATGCCAGGGTAATAAGCATCCAGGGCTCGGTTTTTGGGAAATTGAAAAATAGCTGCGTTTCTCTAAATTCTGCGGGATTGGGATGATAGTATCGTGCTGTAATTCATCAATTAATTCAACAAAGGACTCCAGCGCGGCTTGATAACATTTACCGATCAGGGTAAAAGCTGTTTCATTTGGATCGATCTCGATTGTTACCTGTTTGAAGATATCGCCACTATCTACCAGATCGTCGATCTGATGCCAGGTGATGCCATGCACTTTTTCTTGATTCAAAATTGCCCAAGATGGTGCATTGAGTCCTCCATATTTTGGCAAAAGTGAATCATGGCAGTTAATCGCATATTTTTGAGGTAATTTCAAGATTTCTTTTGGCAAAATTGATAAATTATAAATACTAAATAAATAATCAAAAGGTTGCTGACTTAAAAAACTGACTAAATCATCTTTTTCCTGAAACAGAGGAATCTTTTGGTCAGTTGCCCAACGGTCAATTGATGTACCGCTAGAAATAATCCCCAATATTTGATGTCCTT
>NZ_JACJUP010000129.1:0-9580 GCF_014748295.1 Planktothrix sp. FACHB-1355
TTTGCTTGGTGTACTCTGCAAGCTTTCTACGAATACCTGATTTTGCTCAAAGTCTGGGAGATGAAACATATGCCTGCTGTCTATGCAGACCCAGTAGGAACACTTTCTAGCGATCGCGAAGAAAACGTCGATTCTGCCAAAATTAGTCCTTCTATTTAGGCAAAAAAGTATGCAGAAAAATGTTAATTCTGATACCATCATCTCCAGCCCCTTTAAGCTGTAAGTTGCGTTTTTATCGCATAGCACTCCTATACGGTAAGATAACCCCCAGCGCAGGCCCACTCGGCCTAACGCGGAATATATCGTACTGTAAGGTAGGGTAAGGGAGAAGGGTCGCTTTATGGGCTCTATAATTTTCCCAGCTGGTTAAAAGAGAGTGGGCTATCTGTGATCGAACGCTTAAAGCAGGACTTAAAAAATGACCTGATCGCAGGTCTTTTGGTAGTAATTCCCCTAGCTACCACAATTTGGCTGACGATTACAGTTGCGAGTTGGGTAGTCAATTTTCTCACCCGCATTCCCAAGCAACTCAATCCTTTTGACGATCTCCATCCCATTTTGGTCAACTTGTTCAATCTAGCTGTGGGACTGATGGTACCCTTTTTATCTATTCTGCTGATTGGCTTGATGGCCCGCAATATTGTCGGACGATGGTTGCTGGATGTGGGTGAGAGACTTCTGCAAGCAATTCCGTTAGCCGGATCGGTTTACAAAACGCTCAAACAACTTCTGGAAACTCTCCTGAAGGATTCTAACGGGAAGTTTCGCCGAGTAATTTTGGTAGAATACCCACGCCGGGGTATATGGGCTCTCGCCTTTGTCACTGGAACCCTAAACAGCGATATGCAGGCTCACCTATCCAGAACGACGATGTTGAGCATTTTTATACCTACAACCCCCAATCCGACTACGGGTTGGTATGCGATCGTTTCAGAAGATGAAGTCATAGACCTAGCCATATCTGTGGAAGATGCCTTCAAAGTTGTTGTCTCTGGTGGTATTGTAAGCCCCAGCCCCTTAACTCCTATGTCATCTCTATCCGCCTTGAAAGAACGGAAGCTGGAACAGCCTATCCTGGAGGAAAGATGAAGCGATCGCAGCATAATGTCAAAGTTTAAGAGTCCAGTTTGGTAAACAGTCATCGTTCATTGGCGATCGCACGAGCGAGAGTGGGAAGGTTTGAGAGTTGCAACTTTTAAAGGTTCCAACTCTCCAGCCATATCTAAATGTTTTTCTGCCATTACATAACCTGTTACCGATTACACACAGTTACCAATTACCCCATGCAATCCCGTCGAATTGCTCGCGAACTGGCGCTTCTGAGCCTATCCCAGATCCCGACAAATCCAGAAAAATTGTCGGAACAGCAGATCGCAGATTTGATAGTTGCGGCTATCCGCACTTTGAGTGCAGAAGTTAAAGATGCTTTGGAAACTGCATCTGCGGAAATCCAACGCTCTAGCGATCGCCTTTTGGGTAGCGAAACTCGCGCCATCGATATCCAAAGCGCCAGAGCTATGCTAAGAGAAGCGATAGAACTTACTCAAACCGCAATCAACCGTGTCGGTGGGGCAGTGGAGTTACCAGAATTTGTCCAGCTATCCAATCAAAAAGATGTGCGCGACTACGCCAAGCAAATTATCGGTACAGTTAACGCCGAAAGAGAACGGGTTGACGAAATACTCACACAAGCACTCGCGGAACTGCGTCCCGGTCAAGAGAGAACTTGGCAACTAAGTCGTCTCGCTAAAATCGATCGCGATATCCTGCGAATTGCAGTCAGCGAAATCAAATATTTAGGGATTCCCGAACCGGTGGCAATTAATGAGGCAGTGGAGCTTGCCAAACGCTACAGTGGTGAAGAAGGACATCGTTTTATTAATGGCGTTTTGCGTCGAGTGAGCGATAAAGTCAAAACATAATGTCCCTAAATTAGAAACTCTAGATAAAAAGCAGCCGTTCCGCAGTTCTGCCAAATATTGAAGTAGGTGCTATGGTTTTTAATTGGTTCCGTCGCCAGCATAACGAGTCTCAAGAACAAGCTCAGGATAAATCGGCTTCACCGACACAGGTTGAACCTCAAACAGAATCACCTGTATCTGAGAGCGGAGAAGTTTCATCTCAGGAGCAAGTTGCTGACGACTATCTAGCTTGGGCAAAAGCTGCTTACAAGAATATCCAAGCCAAGCAACGACCGCAAACAACGACAACTCCCTCAGAAACGGAATCACCTACCCAAGCCGAAGCAGAACCTCAGCTGGTAACAGAAGCGGTAGCACCTTCATCTGAGTCGCAGGCAATACCGATACAAACAGAAACTCCGCAGACAGAAAGTGATGCAGAAGTTGCTGTAGAAGCTGCCGAACAAGCATTGGAGGAGCTTGAAACAGCAGTAGCAGCAGAATCGGCCATTCCCGAAATTGTCGCTGCCGAAGTAGAAAAAGTAACTTCGATAGCAGAAAATGTTCCAGATTTGTCGGTGACAGCTGAAACTGCCGAGAATCGGGAAGGTGTCGCTCAGGAAGCAGTACCTTTCTGGGCGCGGGACGATCGGCAAGCGCGGCTACAACGACTGATGGAAACAGCTATTCAAGAGCCAGAACCGGAAGTCCGCCCAGTTAGTGCGACAACTGAGCCTGCTGCGATCGCAGAATTTGCGGATGTCGTTTTCGATGATGGTTTCCTGTGGTCGGCAGAAGTATTGGCAGCCCAAGGGCGTCGCCCGGAAGATGTTTCTATTGAAGAAATCACCTGGCTCAAAAAGCTGCGCCAAGGCTTAGACAAAACTAGACGCAATCTCATCAATCAGCTGAAAGCGATCGTCGGTCAAGGGCCGCTCAATCAAGATGCGGTGATGGAAATTGAGGCGTTGCTGCTACAAGCTGATGTGGGAGTAGAGGCGACAGATTATATCATAAAAGCGCTGCAAAGTAAACTCCGAGAACAAGCTCTGCCACCGGAACAGGCGATTTCCTACCTCAAAAAAATCCTGCGGGATATGCTGGAGCAACCGTTTGTCGAATCTTACAAACGCACCTTTGCACCGGAAAAAGACACATTCAATATCTGGGTAATGACAGGGGTAAATGGAGCCGGAAAAACGACAACTATTGGCAAAATTGCTCATCTAGCAGTAAAATCCGGCTACAAATGCTTGATTGCGGCAGCAGATACGTTTCGAGCCGCAGCAGTGGAACAGGTAAAAATTTGGGGTCAGCGCAGCGGCGTTGAAGCGATCGCCAATCCAGGCGAAAATACAGACCCGGCTGCTGTAGTGTTTGATGCGATCGCCGCAGCCAAAGCGCGAGGGTCGGAACTGTTAATTGTGGATACTGCTGGACGTCTTCAGAACAAGAAAAACTTGATGGACGAACTGAGCAAGATTCGTCGCATCATTGACAAAAAAGCCCCCGATGCTAAGGTTGAAGCTCTTTTGGTTCTAGATGCCACTCTGGGGCAAAACGGTCTGCGTCAAGCCCAAGTCTTCTCTGAAGCGGTAAAATTAAGCGGTGTCGTCCTAACTAAACTTGATGGAACTGCCAAGGGTGGCATTGCCCTAGCAGTCGTGCAGCAATTAGGTTTGCCTATCCGCTTTATTGGTGCTGGAGAAGGGATCGAAGACTTACGCCCCTTCTCCAGCTACGAGTTTGTGGAAGCTTTGCTAAGTGGCTAATAGCACAAAGAGCGTCGGCACTCGGTTATAATCAGAAACCTCGGTGCTTTATTTGTTGATATCTTTTATAGCAACCGAATCGGCGGTTAAGGCATTCTGATTCCACCAAACCCTTGATTATAAAGACTTTTTCCCCGACGCCCGACGCCCGACGCCCTAGCTATATTACCGTCCAAAAAAGTTTTTTGTTAAGAATAGTAAATTAAAATACTTAATTAATCTAAAGACTATTGGCAGTAGAGCCGATTGACGATATCATTTCTGCTCTAATACCTGTAGAGGCAACCAAAGACATTTGACACAAAAGCCTAAGAGCAAAAGCGCAAGGCTTGCTTTGCGTGCGGTTTTTAGCATTAGCTAGGTGTTGGGTTCGACCACGATCGAACGATCGGTCATGGGACAGTGGTAAAAATCTAGTTTTTCCTCCAAAAGGTAGAACTAATTTTCTCCCATACAGTCAGCGACTGGTAGAGATCGATACTGTTAGGGTTGAGGAATTAGCTAGAATTTATTCCACAAGTAGGCAACATTTTTCTGCCCAGCCTCAGCTAGAATGTTGACCGCTACAACTTTTTTCTGTCTTACAGGGATAAGCTATTGCTGCTCTTGCTTTCAGAGCTTTTGGCATTTCGATCGCATAATTCTGCTAGGCTAACTAACGCCTATTATTTAAATCCTATTAATTCTATGCTTGTTAATTACTCTTAACCGCCAAACCAATGACTGCTGTGCCCCTGCCAAAACCATCTTCTCAATCACCCGACGACCATAGCGACGCCTCTAGTGAAGTCACGCCAGTCTTTGCCCTCAAAGAACTGGTGGCGCGTTTGCACCGGGAACAACATAAAATCCAAGATTTGTTAAGTTCGTTAGGGTTTGCTCTGCGAAGTTTTAACAATTTGAATCAATTTTTGGAGTTGATTCCGCTGATGGCAACGCGAGTGACGGACGCTGATGGTAGCGCTCTGGTGCTGGTGAAACCAAACGGTCAGGTGCGGTTAGAACAGCTACATTGTCAGGATAGTCTTCAGGGTGCGGAAATCCGGAAGGCGATCGAGGCAGCAACTAATAAGCTCAGAAATGCACAGCCCAAAACTTCCCAATCATCATCCGCGCTGGCGCAGATTGACTTTAGCGACGCATCCGGTCACGAGAGAGGACTGACGCTTCTGGACGAACACGTTACCCGCTATTTGGGGCCAGATATACATTTGTTTGGTACGGCAATTTTAGTCAAGCAAGCTGAAAGGGGGCGTCTGTACGTTTTCAGTCGCGATCCCGAATATACTTGGACGGAAACCCGACAAAAGTTAGTTCGTTTAGTAGCAGATCAAACAGCAGTGGCGATCGCTAACGATGAACTGACGGTAGAATTACGCAAGAAAGAACGGCTCGATCGAGAACTGGAAATAGGTGCCGAGATCCAACAAAGATTGCTTCCCCGTCAATGTCCGACAATTCCAGGGATTGAATTAGCAGCTCGCTGTCAACCTGCCAACCGGGTCGGCGGAGACTACTACGATTTTATCGCTACTGAAACCAGCACCAATAATCACGAACAGTCTGTTTTGAGTTCGGAATTCAAACCTGACCCTTTAATTTCAAACTCACAACTCACAACTCACTATTCTCAAAAGGGACGTTTGGGTATAGTCATAGGGGATGTTATGGGCAAAGGAGTCCCGGCAGGTTTGTTGATGACCATGACGCGGGGAATGCTAAGGGCAGAAGTGCTGAACGGTCACTCGCCATCTCGCATTTTGCAACATCTCAACCAGGTTATGTATGCCGATCTAGAAAATTCCCATCGGTTCGTGACCCTATTTTATTCAGAGTACAATCTGCAAAGTCGTATCCTGTCTTACAGCAATGCCGCTCACAATCCGCCATTGTTGTGGCAGGCATCCACCCGATCGGTCATGCGTTTGGATACTTTGGGTATGCTAATCGGTTTGGATAGCAATTCCCAGTACGAGGAGGCTCAGGTGCAGTTGGCTCCGGGCGATACGCTAATCTATTACACTGATGGTTTTACAGAAGCGGCTAACCCCAGCGGAGACCGATTTGATGAGGAAAACCTCATCCTTGCTTTTGAGCGAGCCTGTCAGCATTGCCAAGGTTCTCAAGCAATTCTGGATTACCTTTTCGATCGAGTGCAACAATTTATTGGCCCCGGAAATCGTAATGGGGATGATATGACTCTGGTGGTAATGCAGATTGCACATAATCATATTTAGGTATATTTGTGTTTGTGCCATAATCTCTGACTTAGAAACTTGGCTAAAGCTAACCATCTATAATCAATTTGCAAGAGGAGACAAAGGCTATGGTTGTTAACGCCATCCAAATAATGACAGGTTCCTGGGCTACGCTGGTTCATTCAAGCGATTCTCTAGCAGTTTTATTCTCTAAGCTACCTATGTGGTCATTTGTGCTAGCTCAACAAGTTAGCGATCCAAACCTTATAGGACAGGCACAAAAAGCTTGGAGCTATTTTATTCAATCAGGTCAAATTTGGGCGTTGATCGTAGGAGCGATCGTAGGCTACTTTATCCGAGGTATGGTATAGATTCTTGTATCGATTAGCTGTAGCTATAGTTAAAGCCAAAAGTAAAAATTTTTGGTCTCGATTCCCTTTGATTTTTAAATTTTTAAGCCGACTGCTGTCAAAAAGAGGATAACTTGGATACCGAACTAACTCAACAACCAACTGGCGGTACTGCATCCAAAACTTGGAGTCAGAGATTTGAATCCGCACTGCATCCGGCGATCGCACGCTTTAATGCCAGTATACTTTTTGACATTGAACTGATTGAGTACGATATCACCGGGTCGCAAGCTCATGCCAAAATGCTGGCGCACACAGGCATTATTTCACCAGCAGAAGGAGAGCAGTTAATTACAGGGTTGGAGCAAATTCGCCAAGAATACCGCCAAGGGCAATTTCATCCCGGCATAGACGCTGAGGATGTCCATTTTGCGGTCGAGCGTCGCCTGACGGAAATTGTCGGCGATGTGGGTAAAAAGTTACACACAGCAAGATCGCGTAACGACCAGGTGGGTACGGACACGCGCCTTTATCTGCGCGATCGCATCGACCAAATTCGCAGCCAATTGCGGGAATTTCAGGGTGTTCTGCTCAACCTCGCCGAGCGCAATGTCGAAACTTTGATACCGGGCTACACCCACCTGCAACGGGCACAGCCGGTGAGTTTGGCTCATCATCTGTTAGCTTATTTTGAAATGCTAGAGCGGGATTGGCAGCGATTGGGAGAAATACAAAAGCGCACGAATATTTCCCCTCTGGGTAGTGGCGCACTAGCGGGTACTACCTTCCCGATCGACCGACATTTTACCGCTAAAGAGTTGCATTTTGACGACGTTTATGGTAATAGCTTGGACGGGGTGAGCGATCGCGACTTTGCGATCGAGTTCCTCTGTGCTGCCAGCTTAATTATGGTTCACCTCAGCCGTATGAGCGAGGAAATCATTCTTTGGGCATCTCAGGAATTCAGTTTTGTAAAGCTCAAAGATAGCTGCGCTACCGGTTCGAGCATCATGCCCCAAAAGAAAAATCCCGACGTGCCAGAACTGGTGCGGGGAAAAACCGGGCGCGTTTTCGGCCACTTGCAAGCGCTGCTAGTGCTGATGAAAGGTCTGCCTCTGGCTTATAACAAAGACTTGCAAGAAGATAAAGAAGCCCTCTTCGACAGCGTGAAGACAGTTATAGCTTGTTTGGAAGCGATGACAATCCTGATGCGGGAAGGACTGGAATTTAATCAAAATCGTCTTGGCGAAGCAGTTGCAGAAGATTTTTCTAACGCCACAGATGTGGCTGATTACCTGGCAGCACGGGGCGTCCCTTTCCGAGAAGCATACAATTTGGTGGGTAAAGTTGTAAAAACGTCCCTTGCTGCTGGTAAACTCCTAAAAGATCTCAGCATGGCAGAGTGGAAAGAGCTGCACCCAGCTTTTGAAGCTGATATTTACGATGCGATCGCTCCACAGCGAGTCGTAGCCGCTCGTAACAGTTATGGTGGCACAGGTTTTGACCAAGTGAGGCAGGCAATTCAAAGAGCCAAATCTCGCATAGCTTAACCTAAGACGTTATAACTTTCTCCTCGCTTGCTGTGACAGCCTACTCTTAAAGTAAAAAGTCAGAAGCTAAAATAAGTCTTCTTTTAACTTTTGACTTTTTCAGTAGTGGCAGGTTAAAGTTAGTTCCTGTTTTCCCCCTCTTTCCCTCTTCCTCTAGCCCCTATTCCCTAACCCCTAGCCCCTTTTATGCTTCGCTCTTGGCAGTTTGTTCAAACTGTACTCGGTATTTTATTTCGCCATCCCGTCACAGGCACGACAATTATCCCTGTTTTGCCAGATGGAAAAATTGTGCTGATTCGCCGTCGCGATACCGGGCAGTGGGGCTTACCGGGTGGGATAGTTAACTGGGGGGAAGATGTTCCCACTACAGTAGAACGGGAATTGGAAGAGGAAACAGGACTGAAACTGGTGAAGATTTGTCGATTGGTAGGCGTTTATTCAGCACCCGATCGCGATCCTAGAGTTCATTCAATTTCGATAGTGGTGGAAGTAGAAGCGCAGGGAACGATGCAAGCTCAGGATACGCTAGAAGTCAGTGAAGTTCGGGCTTTCGATCTTTCATCGTTGCCGAAAGGTCAGCTCAGTCACGATCACGATCGCCAGTTGCAAGACTATCTCGATGGCTCGATCACCCTCGCTTGATCTGGTATGAGCCCCGATCGTTTTGAAGATAGAATAGCGAAATTAAGCTCTTTTGCCAACAATCCCCCATCCCCCTCAGTTTGAGCTATTTTCAGAGCGATCGGCCATTGAAAACAAACTCAAACCTTAAGATTCTATAAAGGCGATCTTAGCCCTAAAATAAGCAAGGCAAATACCAATTTCTAACCCGGTCGCGATCGGCATGAATCCACTTTTACGGAATTCCCGGCTGAAGCTGTCTCAAGGGATAATTTTTTGGCGAGAAGTTGGGAAAGGGCCAACTTTGGTGTTTTTACACGGTTCTTGGAGTGATGGTGATGAGTGGCTACCCTTAATGGAGCGTTTGGGCGGGGAATACCATTGCTTAGCACCAGATTTACTGGGTTTTGGCGAATCAGAGCAACCCGATGTCCACTACTCGATCGCATTACAGGTGGAGTATTTGGCTGAGTACTTAGACGCTTTGAACTTACGACAAGTTTATTTAGTCGGTCACTCCCTTGGCGGTTGGATTGCGGCCAGCTATGCTTTGAAATATCCAGACCGAGTTACCGGAATGGTACTGTTAGCACCAGAGGGAGTAAAACCAGAAGGTGCGAGCAGAAACTGGTGGTGGGCGCGGGCATTGATAGAACGGCCTAAATTAGCAGATTGGCTGTTGAGATCGCTCCAAAAGCTCCTCAAACTAAAAGTAATCGGTCGCCTGGGAAAAATTCGCCTTTTCCTGAAGCAGCTGCAACAAATGCTGGAAACACCCGCTGCTTGTCAGCTACTATTCCAACGTCGTCGTGCAGAAATTCAAGCCGAATTATTACAAGACCAATTGCCCGATCTCAAAATCCCTGTTTCGATCTTAGAAAACGAACAAGATACTCCTACTGCCAAAGCGCTTTGTCAAATTTACGCTGAACTGATTCCAAAAGCTCAGCTCAAAACTCTCTCTTCTCTTGAAGATGATGTACCCGAAAAATTACCCGACCAAGTGGCTGAGCAAATTCGTAAGTTAGTCCTCAGTCATTAGTCTTGGTCAATTATGGCGATGAATGGATTAATTCATCGCTTTCCCAGTCTCTATTTCCCACAGTTGACCGAAAAGCGAGACGCAAGCCCCTGGCTTTAGACATGGGGATAAGTCGATAAGCGACTTTAGTCGCCGTCTCGATTTCC
>NZ_JACJUP010001290.1:0-1855 GCF_014748295.1 Planktothrix sp. FACHB-1355
CGATAACGTTTTCGTAAATTTTCGCTATCATAATTTTTTTACATCCTCATTTATTACCTTTCAAACATTGAATATTCAGGACAGCTATTATGGTTTATAGCAAAAGATATTTTGGCACTTTCTTTATTTGATGTCAAGCTAAAAGCGATAGAATATACTGGCTCTATTCCCATTCGTGACAAACTAAACGTGATTCTTTGCACAGACCTCGGCTCCGGCGTTGCATTCGGGCAAAAAAATTGTTGCCGATCGCAATCGATTGTGGCCCGAATGCGAAAGCCCCTACACAATACATATTTTGTCCAATAGTCAATTTATTCTACTGGACTGGCGCTCTAGGTGATCCAGACAGTTCCTCCTACTGGGTAGAAGACGGAAACTGGCGCCGGACCTAGAGGAGTTGTTTGTTCTTCCACAACTGCAATTAAATCTCCTCCTTTAAAGATGCTGAGATTTCCGCCCGAAACTACTTGTCTGTAATCACTGAGTGTACCCACTATTTGGATTCCGTCAATTCCTCTCTCGAAATTCCGAATGATGGCGTAGTCATTTGCACCGTTGCCAAGATAGAACGTTGTGTTTGTGGGATGGGATACACCGATCTCACCTGCAAGGGAGAAACCGTCTTGTCCCGGCAAACCGATGAGGGTATCGATCTCACCGCGTCCATCACTCCGCAGTATATAGTCGTAAGAAGGCTGGGGGCTTGTATTCTGGTAATCAACTCCATAAAAGAACCGAGTAGCCTTACCAAAGCCTTGTATTATGTCATTTCCAGGAGTACCGGAGAATTGGGGAAATCGCTCTTCGTATTGTCCAAAGCGTACAAAGTGATCGAACCCGGATGCAAATTCTTTTTTTGCTACAGCGTCAGCTACATCAGGGTTGAATAGTAGATAAGTCTGCTCACTGAAATAACTTGGAGAACGACTGACTCAAGCTGCGGGTGTAGGCTAGAATTTAGAGCCTTGAGCAACTCCTACTTGCACGGGCCTTGCCTCCAAACAGCAGAAAACTCTCTGCCAAGTTCATGCGTCCATCTCGCCTTTTCACGTTGATTGCCGGTCTCAGCCTACTTCTGGGTCTGGTAATTTGGCTGATTAACTCGCTATATCGCCTTTATGCTAATATTGCCTGGTCAGCGCCACCGCTGCTAGCCAATTTGCTGCTTTTCTTGCTGATTGTGCTGCTGGCGATGTTAATTGCAGCTTTTGGCTATTACGCGATGCAGTTCTGGCAGTCCCAGAATAAGCCGCGCCGTCGCAAAATTCAACCTAAAGTTCCGGAAGCGAAAACGGAAGCAGCAGCAGAAACGCTTCGCGCTGTGCGAAAGCAGGTGAAACAGATTCAGGATGAGGTGACGCGACAAGCTTTACTCAGTCGTTCTCGCGAAATAGAAGCGAATCTCGCTCGCGGTAACTTGCAAGTGGTAGTATTCGGGACAGGTTCGGCGGGTAAAACTTCTCTAGTGAATGCGTTGATGGGGAGGATGGTAGGACAGGTGAATGCGCCGATGGGAACGACTGAGGTGGGAGAAACTTACAATCTCAAGTTGAAAGGATTGGAACGGGAAATCCTCATCACCGATACGCCGGGAATTTTGGAAGCTGGGGTGGCGGGAACGGAACGGGAACAACTGGCGCGTCAATTGGCGACGGAAGCAGATCTATTATTATTTGTGGTAGATAACGATCTGCGAAAGTCGGAACACGAACCGTTGCGTGCATTAGCAGAAATCGGTAAGCGCAGTATTCTCGTTCTCAACAAAACTGACCTTTATATAGAACAAGATAAGGAAAAAATTCTGGCGCGTCTGCGGGAACGAGTGCGGGGATTTATCTCCATGTCGGATGTA
>NZ_JACJUP010001291.1:0-1854 GCF_014748295.1 Planktothrix sp. FACHB-1355
ATTAATATCATCGGTCATAGCATGGGTGGCTTTGTAGTTCTGAACGCAATCAGCCTCTTACGCTATCATTTCCGCTACGATGAAGAAAAACCCAACAAGTTTGGCGAACATTTCCAATTAGATAAGTTAATTTTGGCTTCCCCGGATGTGCCGCTGGAATTGCTGCGTCAAGGACGAAATAATTATCTTCGCACTGCGTTTAATTGCAGCGCTCAAATTTATTTAATGTCGAGCGATCGCGATATCGTGTTGCGTTACCTTTCCACAGTTGGCAATTGGTTTAGCGAACCGAGTATTCCCATGTCTGGTTTGCGGTTGGGAAATGTTTATTTACCCAAACAGGGAGAAAATAAACCGGAACCTTGTATCCGTATCCTATTCAATTCCCAGAAACTTAAACAACCTAAAGCCGATTTGGAATTATTTAACAAATTGAATTACTTAGATTGTTCGGAAATGAAAGTGGCAGGTAATCGAGGCGGCGTTAATTTCGTGAAGTTGCCTCTCAATAGTTATAACGGACTGGCGATCGATCTTGGCAATATTATTTTCGGCAAGCTGGCTGGCGTTGACTTGCACGGTGGCTACTTCCAAAAGCACACGCCATCTTTTGCAATTCTGAATTTATTGCTGGCAACCGATTTGAATAAAAAGGAAATCGAGGCAGAAATTGAGAAAATAATTGAAAATTCCTCGATTCGCTTTTTAGCAAGTCAAGATTAAATTCAAAATCGACCTTTTTCTCTTTCCTCTTCTGCCATATATCTTATTTCCCCAAGCGCTGACGCAAAATAAATTCGGCGATCGCTAAATCTACCGGTGTTGTCACCTTCAGATTCGTCTCCTCGCCTTCCACAATTAACACCGGTAAACCGCACTTTTCAAACAAAGCGGCGTCATCTGTGACTTCCCATCCCAGTTGACGCCCTTTTTCATGGCATTCCTTCAACAACTGCACATCAAATCCTTGCGGCGTTTGGGCTGCCCACAAGTTGCGGCGATCGGGCGTATCTTCGATCAACTTAGCTTCATCGACAATTTTGATCGTATCCTTCACCGGCACCCCCGCAATCAAACCTTGATGCTGTAAAAGCGCCGACGCACATCGATCGAGCAAATCAGGTGTCGCCAAACACCTCGCGCCGTCGTGAATCAATACTCGATCGGCATCTGGCGGTAGCGCCTGCAAACCGTTGTAAACTGACTCCTGGCGCGTTGCACCCCCCTGAATGAACTGTATTGGCTTACTTAGAGACAGTTCTGCCACAATAGCTTTCAAATCTGGCAGATCCTCTGGTTGACACACGATACCAATCCAGTCGATACTAGATGATTCGACTGCCAAAAGCGTCCAAGCAATTAAAGGTTTGCCTAAAAGAGTCAAGAGAAGTTTATTGCGATCGCTTCCCATGCGACGCCCCATGCCAGCTGCCGGAATCAATAAATGCACACCACCCTCACTTTATTCCAAAAATTGTTGCCATTTTTGGCTTTTTTATAATAGACTAATTATAATGCAGCTAGTTTAGTAATTATCCTAAAATTTTAAATACTTTAAACTACAAAAAATGCTATGAAGAAACGCGATATACTCCTCAGTATTGTGGCTAGCCTTACTAAAAAATCCGCCAAAGATGAGGAAGAATTATTAGCAAATAGCGATACTAAAAATACATATCCAAAAGTTCTACCTCCATTTGGGGGTGAAATGGGATTTGAAATTCGTTCGTTTTTGGGACGAGTAGAGCCTTGGTTACCGAAAACCGTGCGTGAAAGCCCCTGGCTTTAGACATGGGGATGAAACGCACCTGGCGATTTTAATCGCCGTCAAGTCCCTGGTTTCCACTTCTGATT
>NZ_JACJUP010001292.1:0-1829 GCF_014748295.1 Planktothrix sp. FACHB-1355
TTAGCTTGAATCGACTCAATCAATCCATCAGCATATTGACTGGTGATATCCGCAACTTGATTTTGAATAGCTGCGATCAAGTTCTGCTCTGGAGTTAAAACTGGGGGTGGTGGTGGAATAATTGCCACCGATTCCGGCTGCGAAGGTGCTGACAGTTCTGCTGGTGTCTCTATAGGTGGTGCTGCTACTTCCGTTGGTTCTATTGGACTTGGGGATGGAACTTCCGCAATTTGGGGTGGGTTTGCCGGTGAAAGCACAGAAGTTGCCCAAAATAGCAAAATGAAGAGAGCGGCGATCGCACCACTTAAAATCGTATCGTTAGGCAGTTTCTGATTTACAGACGCCGGCAGTCGGCTGCGAATTTTCCCCAAGGCAGCTTTCCACCACACCGGAAGATTAGTTAAAAATACTGCCAATTTCGCCGTGAAACTCTGAGTTGGCGCTGCTGACTGGAAACCGGGAGTTTTTGTCCCCCTCGTCGGCGTAGCCGTCCCTTCCGGCGTGGGTGGTGTTTGGGGTGAAGTAGGAGGTTTTATCTCCTGTTTCTTCCCCGTTCCTGACAGCAAATTTGCAATGCCGCGCAAAGCATTGGCGCTTTGGGTTTTGAGAACGGGTTGGACTCTACTCCAGGTTTGCTGAAGCGTTTGCGTCACCTTCTGCAACGCCTCTCCAGACTGACCTTTCGGCGTCGGTGTTGGAGGTGTCTGTTTTTTTGGCTCTGGTTGCTGTGGCTGTTCCTGTGACATCGAATTTTCTCTAATGGCAGGGCTTTCCAGGCTCGATTGGGTCGATCGAATCTCCCGCAGGCTATATTGTAATCCTGTTGTCACAGCCTAATCTACCACTTTTGCTATTCTGCTTTTGAGCCACTATTGAGCCAGTCAATTTAGCTATGAGTCTCAAACGTCGTCATTTTCTCATTTTCGGCAGCCTGAGCGGCTTCGGATTAAGTTTTTTGTGGAACGCACTCGAACATCGTGAGGGTGAAGGCGCTGGTATTACTCCCGCACTAGCTTCCGAACCAGTAATTATACCCGCACAACAGCCGCTACTGCGTTTTGTCTCCGTGGCAGATACCGGCACCGGCACTAGAAGTCAGTATGCCGTGGCTGAGGCAATGAGTAACTATCTCCGCGAAAATCCCTATGACTTGGTGCTTTTGGCTGGCGATAATATTTACAACTTTGGTGAAATTGCCAAAATTGGCGCTGTTTTTGAACAACCGTATCAGTCTTTGTTGCAACGGGGAGTAAAATTTCACGCTTGTTTGGGTAATCACGATATCGTTACTGATAATGGTGACGCTCAAGTTAAGTATCCCGGTTTTAATATGCAAGGACGCTACTATACTTTTCGTCGCGATGCCGTGCAATTTTTTGCTTTAGATACGAATGGCAATGCTGACTGGTCAAAGCAATTGCCTTGGTTAGAAAAAGAATTAAATGGCAGCGATGCGCCTTGGAAAGTTGTGTTCGGTCATCATCAAATTTATTCTTCCGGTCATTATGGGGTAAATCAACCTTTTATTAAGATGCTGACGCCTCTGTTTCAAAAGTACCGCGTTCAACTTTATATTAACGGACACGACCACCATTATGAGCGCAGTCGATCGATCGACGGTACGACTTATTTAATTTGTGGCGGAGGTGCGGGAACTCGACCTGTCGGGCGATCTGAATGGACGGAGTATTCTGCCAGTAAGCTCAGCTTTGCGGCTTTTGATGTGTATGCCGATCGCATAGCCGTAAGTGCGATCGACACCGATAATCAAGTTTTCGATCAAGGAATAATTCAATTGCGTTCGAGCTAACTTATTTATTAATAATTTT
>NZ_JACJUP010001293.1:0-1790 GCF_014748295.1 Planktothrix sp. FACHB-1355
CGCTCTTCCGATCTTTCAGGTTGACCTGCAATTACCATCATATCAGGATAGGTAAAGCGGTTGAATCTAGGTATCCACAAACGCACATCGCCGATGAAAACTTCATAATCTCGTCCTCGCAGTTGCAAACTCAAGGCAATTAACATATTTCTAGCAATCCGATTGTGATTTGTAGTTCCACCCGTCATCGGTACTATCTCTCCATCGTGATATTCACTTTTGTATTCTGCTGTCTCTTCCAGTGCTAAATATTCCTCTGGCGTGTAGTAACTTTGTTGTGTTGATTGTAGAGTAGCTGTCATGGTTATTTTTACCCAACTTAACTCTTGCCTTGTTTTTAGTTTAACATGAGGAAGCCGATCGCTCTTACTCTCCCCCCTCCTCTTCTCGATCGATTTCCTCAAAATTCACTTTCTCATAAATATCAGATATCGGTACTTCTAACTGAAATGAATTAAACACTAACGCGGTATCTTCTCGATCGTAAAATCAGAATGCGATCGCACTTTTTCCCTTTCTCCATACCGTTCCCTGAAATACACACAATAAACCCGGTTTCTTGAAGAAACCGGGTTTATGTTAAACTGCTTTTACGAAAAGCGCGATCGCACTTCCTCCCCAAATCAATCAACTCAAATCCTCAGACTTTTTCACCCCTTCTTCCGTTATCAACTCCGCCTTTACTTGAATTATTTCCGCCGCCGGAGGTAAAGCAGCATTTTGTTGCTCTTCTTCCGCTTCTTTTTCTAACTCTTCCGCTCGCTCTTTTAGCTGCTCGGCAATATCTTGAGCCTTCTCTTTCACTTGTGCAGTTAAGTCTTGTACCCCCCGTTTTAAAGCTTGGAACTCTGCCTGAGTTTTCTTATAATCTTCCTTAAAAATTTCTGCAACTTGACCCAGTTTTTCCTGCAATCCGCCGTATGGCTGCGGTTCTTCGACAGCCTCATTTTTCACAATCAACCGTTTGCTACCAATGCTGCGAATATCTGTCAGCGCAATCAAGTAGACAACATTTAAAATGCCACGCCAACCGCTAGATGCAAATAAATAATTGACTACATCACCAGTTTGCGGAACTATTAAATAATCTACTAACTTACCCGCCTTATTCCCAGCTTCCGTCCATACCTCATGACCGACTAGAGAATATATATCATCAGATTTTTCCGGGTCTGCAAATTCTTCGGGGTTGAAATCCACCATTATGCTATCAGCACCAATTGATTGAATTTGCCCCCAGGTAAACGATCGTTTCTTACTTCCCAAAATACCTGACTTACAGGTGAAACCCTCAACTTGGTTAGTTTTAGGATTCAGCCATAGGCTGTTAACACGTCCGAATTCTTCCGCTGTGCGGCGATCCAGCACCAGCCGATCGATCAATTCGCTATGGCGAATAAGTGATTGTTCTGTATTCATAAGCTAACTCCTAGTTACATTAAATAATAATTGCACTATTGTTTGAATTAGACTTAGAATTAAGCGATATCTGCTATTGTACCCTACCAAGCCGCTTTTTCCCTAAAATAGGGCGTCCCTTACATAAGTATACATCTTGAGCGCCACTCCATGTCCCCCCACAGCACTAAATCAGCGCCACGAAGAAAGCTCTCCAGCTTAAAAAAAATATGTCGCTATTTTCTATTTTCGTCTTTATCAACTTTCACTATCCTCACCATTGCTTACTTCACACCTACTAAATGGTGTAATTATTCCCAAAACGCTTGTCATTATACTATCTGCGTTTCTAACACAGGAATTCATACAAATATCGTTGTTCCAGTCAAAAA
>NZ_JACJUP010001294.1:0-1846 GCF_014748295.1 Planktothrix sp. FACHB-1355
AGAAGCACTGGCTAATGAACTAGCAGCAGAGTTTTATTTTTCCCTTGGTCGAAAAAAGGTAGGTCAGACATATTTGATGGAAGCATACTATGGCTATATTCGTTGGGGAGCGATGGCAAAAGTCAAAAATTTAGAATTAAGATATACCCAAATATTAGCTCAAATAATCAAAACAGAAGCGCCAATTTTTAATCTAACAAAAACAACAACTTTGACGAATAGTATTGCTTCAGATAAGTTAGATTTTGCCACAGTAATCAAAGCTTCACAAGCCGTTACGGATGAAATTGTTTTGGATAGATTGCTAGATAAATTATTGAATATCGCGATGGAAAATGCGGGAGCCCAAAAAAGTTGCCTTATTTTAGAGAAAAATGGTCAACTCTTAATAGAGGCTACTGGTAGTGTAGAGCAAGACGGGGTTGTAATGCTGTCATCAATACCAGTTTCTTGCAGTCAGCATTTGCCGATATGCCTGATAAATTTTGTAGCTAGGACTTGTGAAAGCGTAGTTTTGAATGATGCGGCAAAAGAAGGGAGATTTACCGCAGATCCTTATATCGTCAAAAATCAACCGAAATCGATTTTATGCGTACCGATTATCAATCAAAGTAAATCGATCGGCATTCTTTATTTAGAAAATAACTTGACCGCTGGTGCATTCACTCCCGGACGTTTGGAAGTCATTAAGATCCTTTCTTCCCAAGCAGCTATTTCTCTAAAAAATGCTATGTTGTATAACAATTTAGAAGGTGCAACTGAAAACTTAAAACAAGCCAACGAGCAGTTAGAAGATTACAGCAAAACTTTGGAACGACGGGTGGACGAGAGGACGCTGGAATTAAGGGAAAAAAATCAGCAGTTACAACAAACTTTGCAAGAATTACAGCAAACTCAGACTCAGTTGATTCAAAATGAAAAAATGTCTTCTCTGGGGCAGTTGGTTGCTGGTGTCGCTCACGAAATTAACAATCCAGTTAACTTTATCTATGGCAATCTTAACCATGCTAGGCAGTATCTTGAAGACCTCTTACACCTGATTGAGGTTTATGACAAATACTCCAATAAGTCACCTGAAATTGAAGCTGAAATTGAAGCGAGCGATTTTGAATTTGTCAGAACGGACTTCTCGAAAATTATAGATTCCATGCAGGTAGGGGCCGATCGCATTCGTCAGATTGTGCTGTCATTGCGAAACTTCTCCCGCCTAGATGAAGCGGATATGAAATCTGTGGATATTCATTCGGGCATCGATAGCTCTTTGTTGATTTTACAGCATCGCCTCAAAGAAAAGGCAGGAAATCCACCAATTGAAGTTATCAAAAAGTACGGTCAGCTTCCGAAAGTCGAGTGTTATCCAGGGCAACTGAACCAGGTATTTATGAATATACTGACCAATGCTATTGATGCTCTATACGACCGGGAATATACAGACAAAAATTCGGTACACCCTAAGCAATCACCTTACATCCGAATTTGCACGGATGTGCTGGATAACGGTTGGGTGCTGATCGAAATAGCAGATAACGGCCCTGGTATGAGGGAAGAGATCCGCCAAAAGTTATTTGACCCCTTCTTTACCACAAAACCTGTCGGTTCTGGCACTGGGTTGGGTTTATCTATTAGCTATCAGATCGTGGTGGAAAAACACGGCGGTAAACTCAAATGTTCCTCAGTGCCGGGAAAGGGGGCGGAGTTCGTTATTGAAATTCCGGTCAAGCAGCAGAGAAAGGGGTTAGGGGTTAGGGGTTAGGAAAAAAAAATTTATTTTTTGTTAAATTGTTAAACTTTTCCTGAAACTGGGAATAATATAAACTACCAGGGATGTAGCGCCTATAAATAGTCG
>NZ_JACJUP010001295.1:0-1845 GCF_014748295.1 Planktothrix sp. FACHB-1355
CAAAAATACCACTAACTGATAAAATTACACCCAAAATAAAAGCAGTAAAATTCCGGTCGATTGCAGTTCTTTTTTGAAAGATGAAGTGCATAAATATAGCTAGGGCGTCGGGGTTAGGGGTTAGGGGTTAGGGTCTAGGGGAAGAAATGCCTATCATCAAAGGTTTAGATTATTTAATCGTAGGGTGGGGGACGGCACGGGCGATAACTTCAGCATCAAAACCAATAATTAAATTACCTTGCCGTCAGCCACCATCCCAAAATCTCTAAGAAATACGAACATTCTTCAACATCAAACCGAAAGAGCTAACCAATAGTGGCGACGGCAGCTAAAGAGTGTAGGTTCCGCCTTACAAAAAGTTTAGACGATCGCTTTGCAGGAGCGATCGTCTAGCTTTGAAAAAACACCTATTGAAACAAATCTCGGCTCAATCCCCTTAAGGTTTGAGTACAATTTTGATGCAGTTGTCCTGTTTGTGCTTGAAAATTTCGTAGCCGTGCGGTGCTTGGTCTAGCGGTAGACGATGGGTAATCACAAAAGATGGGTCGATCTTACCACTTTGGATGAGATCGAGTAACGGACGCAAATACCGATGAACGTGGGTTTGTCCCATTTTAAAGGTCAAGCCTTTGTTCATCGCAGCACCCATCGGCACTTTGTCGATAAAGCCGCCATAAACGCCGGGAATTGATACAGTACCACCTTTGCGGCAGGCGACGATCGCTTGTCTGAGAACGTGAGGGCGATCGGTCTCCAATCGCACGGCTTGTTTGGCTTTATCGTACAATCCTTCTAGCCCCAAACCGTGAGCTTCCATTCCCACTGCATCCATCACTGCATCGGGACCGCGACCGCCCGTCATTTCTTTGAGGGCTTCACCAACATCGATTTCCTCAAAGTTGAGAACTTCTGCCCCGCTGTTTTTCGCCATTTGCAAACGTTCGGGAACGCGATCGATCGCAATGACTCGTTCGGCACCCAGCACATAAGCGCTTCTAATGGCGAATTGGCCTACTGGCCCACAGCCCCAGATGGCGACAGTATCACCGGGCTGAATATTGCAGTTTTCTGCTGCCATATATCCGGTAGGGAAGATATCAGTCAGAAACACGACTTGTTCGTCTGTCAATCCATCCGGAATCTTGAACAATCCCACATCGGCAAAGGGAACGCGAGCGTATTCCGCTTGACCTCCCGCGTAGCCGCCCAACATATGGGAGTAGCCGAAAATACCGGATGGGGAATAACCCATGATTTTTTCCGCTATCCAGGCGTTGGGGTTGGTGTTATCGCACAGAGACGTTAATTGCCGTTGACAGAAGAAACAGCCACCGCAGGCAATGGGAAAGGGAACGACTACGCGATCGCCTATTTTGACATTCTTGACTTCACTGCCCAGTTCAACGACTTCCCCCATGAATTCGTGCCCCAAGATGTCCCCTTGTTCCATCGTGGGGATGTAGCCGTCATAAAGATGCAGATCGGAACCGCAAATCGCCGTTGTTGTGATTTTAACGATGGCATCACGGGGATTGATGATTTTGGGATCGGGTACGGTTTCGACTCCCACTTTATTGTTGCCTTGCCAGCAAACTGCTTTCATTGTTTTTTCCTTTGTTGTTTGTTGCTAGTGCGATCGCTTATCGTTTTAGGCTTTAACGTCTTTAAGATGCTTTATGAAGCGCGGCAAGTTCTCAAATGTTATGCCACAAATTTGTCCAAACAGCGACTTAGTTAGAGTTATAGTTGAACGCTAATTACTTCTAATCTTTCAATAGTCTTAATTTGGATAGATTTCGCTATTACAAAAGTAGTAGTTTCCCAACCTTCGGATATTTGTATAAA
>NZ_JACJUP010001296.1:0-1758 GCF_014748295.1 Planktothrix sp. FACHB-1355
GATTTGCATATATCGACCGAACAGCTGACCGATTGTAGCTTCTTGGGATTGAGAAGGCTGTGGACGCTCTTGCCAAGGTTTGAGTCTGCTAAACACAAATCCCTGGTTAACTTGTCCTACCCCAGAACCGCCTCCAAAAGCACCAATGGCAAAGTAACTGTCGATCGTGGGAACCTGACTCAAAACATTTTCCACCTGCTGCATCACTTTGTCTGTGTAGTTGAGGGTAACACCCTGCGGCCCTCGGACAACCGTTAAAATCGCACCTCGGTCTTCGTTTGGTAAAAATCCCACCGGGATAAGCTGAAACAGCCACGCTGTCACTGCCAAAGAGATCAAAAACAACACGACGATCGCTAATTTTAATTTCATCAGCAACCGGAGAGATGCAGCATATATATCCCGTGTCCAGTTTATTCCCCATTCAAAAAAGTCCAGCAACCAGAAAATCGGAGTTAGCAGCCAAAAGCGTCTGCTTCTAGCATTTTCTTGCGACGGTTTGAGCAATCTAGCCGACATAGCGGGAGCTAAAGTCAAAGCGGCGATCGAAGAAAATACTACCGCTCCGGCGATCGTCAGCGCAAATTCGTTGAACAACCGACCGGTTGTACCGGCAGCAAAGGCGACCGGCACAAACACCGCAATCAAGACTACGGTAGTGGCGATAACTGCAAACACCACCTCTGTCGTTGCTTCAAAAGTCGCTGGAAAGGGAGCCATGCGCTTTTCTTCGATGTAGCGCACGATATTTTCCAGCACCACAATGGTGTCATCTACCACCAAACCCGTGGATAGGGTGAGCGCAAACAAAGTTAGCGTGTTCACCGAAAATCCCATAAAAAACATCACGCCAAAAGCGCCGATGAGGGAAATGGGAATTGTTACTGTGGGAATTATGGTGGCACGCCAATCGCGGAGGAAAATGAAGATTACCAAGACAACGAGTGCGATCGATAAATAAAGGCTTACCCAAACTTCTTCGATCGCCAATTCTACAAAGGCAGAACTATCAAAAGCAATCTGGTAACTCATTCCCTCTGGAAAATTATGGGAGAGTTCTTCCATCTTTTCCTTGGCACCTTCGGCAACATCCAGCGTGTTAGCATTGGAAAGTTTCACTACACCTAAACCCACCGCTGGTTGTTGTTTGAAACGCACGAAGGAGCGTTCGTTTTCCGCTCCAATTTCGGCTCTGCCGATGTCTTTAAGAGTGACTTGAGTGCCATCTTGATTGCGTTTGATAACTAATGCTTCGTATTCTGGCGGCGTTTGCAGTCTTCCCAAGGTGCGAACAGAATATTCCGATGTTTCTCCTTCTACCAAACCGGAAGGAATTTCTACGTTTTCCTGACGCAGTGCTTGCTCGACATCGAGAACTGTGAGATTTCTAGCCGCCATTTTTTGCGGATCTAGCCAGATTCTCATCGCATAGCGTCGTTCGCCGCCAATAATGACGCTGCTGACTCCCGGTACTGTTTCTATGGCGTCTACGATTAACTTGTCGGCGTAATCGCTCAATTCCAAGGTGGAAAATTTTTCGCCGTACAAGGCAAACCAGAGAATGGGTGAGGAATCGCCCGATTGTTTACTGACTACGGGCGCTTCCGCATCATCCGGTAATCTGCCGGTAACGCGGGACACGCGATCGCGCACGTCTTGAGCTGCGGATTCTAGGTTGCGGCTGAGTTCAAACTGAAGGGTAACCGTACTGACGGATTCCCGACTTTCTGAAGTCAGGGTTTTAATACCTTCAACTCC
>NZ_JACJUP010001297.1:0-1760 GCF_014748295.1 Planktothrix sp. FACHB-1355
CAAAAGCTAGTTCAAGTTTTTCAGACAACTCCTAATTTGATAGGAGTAAAAAAAGTAAGTGGCGCTCGAAATGGTTTTGCAGTTAATCCATCATCAATACTGGCTAATAAAGGACAAGTTGGTGCTAGCGATCTAGTGATAGATGCAGATGGCAAAGTTCGTCGGGGTTTCCTATATATAGGAAATAATAACGGTGAAGTTGTCCCCAGTTTACCTCTGAAGCTCGCTTTTATTTATCTGCAAAGTAAGGGAATTATTCCGAAAAATGCGGCAGTAAATCCTGAATATTTACAATTGGGTAAGGCGGTATTTATTCGTTTTCAGCCGAATGATGGAGGCTATGTGCGTACTTCGGCAAGCGGATATCAGGTGCTGATGAATTTTAGAGGGCCGCGAGAAACTTTCCAAATCGTCACGATGATGGATGTTTTGGAAAATAGAATTCCAGCCAATTTGATGCGCGATCGCATTGTGTTAATTGGTTCAAATGCCGCTAGTTTGCAAGATTATTTCCAGACTCCTTACGATGATACTATTATTTCGAGTTTTCCCAAACGTACTTCTGGAGTAGAAATTCATGCCAACTCGATCTCCCAAATGATTGCAGCTGCACTTGATGGACGACCTTTGATTCAAGTTTGGTCTGAACCTTTAGAGTGGTTGTGGATTTTTGGGTGGTCGGTAATTGGTGTAAGTTTGGCTTTGTGGGGGAGATATTTTAGTACAAAATACCGAGTTTATTCAGCTTATTGGATAATATTCACAATTGCAATTGCCGGAGGAATTTTAATTATTGGTTCTTACCTAGCATTTTCGATCGGTTGGTGGATTCCAGTAGTTCCTTCGCTACTAGCTTTATCTGTTTCTCAGATGGCGATGGCTATTCACATCGCCAATTTAGAAAGGGAAGAACGTCAAGCTTTGATGAAGCTTTTTGAGCGCAATGTAACGCCAAAAATAGCAGAGGCTATCTGGCGCGATCGATCTAAATTTTTAGAAGAGGGAGAATTACAAGCCCAAGAAATGATGGCAACTGTCTTATTCACCGACTTAAAAGGTTTTAGCAGCATTGCCGAAAATATGGAGCCAAAAATACTGATGTCTTGGCTCAATGATTATATGAAAGTAATGACGCAAGTTGTTCTCGATCGCGACGGCGTAATTGACAAATTTATCGGCGATGCAATTATGGCAGTTTTTGGCGTTCCGATCCCATCTACAACTCCTGAAAAAATCGCTTTAGACGCCCAAAAAGCAGTCAGTTGTGCTGTCGCAATGGCAGAGGTATTAAAATCGCTGAACAGGCGGTGGCAGAGTCAGGGTCTACCTACTGTATGTATGCGAGTAGGCATTGCTACTGGTGTAGTTGTGGCCGGCAGCTTAGGAAGCGATCGCAGACAGGATTATACTGTGATCGGAGACACAGTTAATATTGCCTCGCGGCTGGAAAGTTATGATAAGACCCTTGATGGAGGTAGCTGCCGAATTTTGATTAGCGAAGACACTTATGTGTATAATCAAGACAAGTTTCTCACCAAACTTGTCGGCAGCGTTTTGCTCAAGGGACGCGAACATCCTGTGAAGGTTTATCAAGTTTTGGTTGAATGAAACCAGTTGCTTTGTTAATAATTTTAACAAAGATTTGCTATGGCGAAATGAAAAATTAATCCAGGGAACCGCTATCATAAAAGGTTCGGCGGTATTAGAAGTAATCCAAACAGCGATGGTTTCTAAATAAGTAGATACATATGAGCAGACAG
>NZ_JACJUP010001298.1:0-1763 GCF_014748295.1 Planktothrix sp. FACHB-1355
AAAGAGCAGAACTGACAACATCAATTGGAGCTTCGATAAGGGTGACACCAAATCGCTTGTACATTCCGCCAGTCATACCGAACCCTCGTTTTTCTGCTTTATTCTGATTAGACATAGAATTTAGTGAACCGACAGCAGCATAACTATTTATTAAACAGCGAGCGCGAATATAAGCTTTGTCTGATTAACCCTCAACAGGTTTGATTTCTTTGATTCATGCTCAATTTTTCTTCCCAATCTGTCTCATCCAAATTTATAATGCTCGTCGAAATGTGGCTTTTGAACGACAGATATATTTGGAGAAGATATCGATATGTTCTCAAAGATTGAGAACATATCGACGTAACTCATCAAGACTCATAGCATCCGAGTCAAATGCTGTTCTAACTCCTCACCTCCTGACAGTTTATATTCCTGTGTCTGAGCTACAATTTTTCCTTCTCTGGCGTTAGCAAAATCAGTTGTTGAGATAAGAGCGATCGCACTTCTTCCACACCCAATTTTACCTCTGCTAAAATATCTGCCACTGTTCTTGTGGAATGGGCATTCTGCCCGTCCTTATGTTTGGAATTATCATCGCAAGCTTGCAAAAATTTAAACTCAATTTCTGACAAATTTACAATTTCATAATCGTAATTAAATAAACACCGACTCGGCCATCCATCCATACAAGGATTGCGTTCTGGAATCGCCGCCAATAACGCATCATTCGATGACCAATTTGCTTTAGGTAAAGGGGGACGTGCCAGAAAAAATTCGTAATGGGTGATGTTTTCCGGATCTAATAATTCAATTAATCGATAACGTTCGCGATCGCTCAATACTTCCGCCCGTTTCATCAGTTCCGGATTTTTACCCAAAAGTCTTTCCAACTGCCAACTTTTCGGGTTAGAAAATCCCACAAAATCTAACTCAGAAGCATCAATTAATTCAAATAAAGTATCGATGTTGTAATCAATTTCTTGGGGATGAACGTACATATCGGCAAAACTTTCATCGCGCTGATTTTCCAAAGACCATCTTTCTTTTTCGCGCTTGACAATACGGTTATTTTCTGGTAAAGCAGCGAAGATTTGCCGTCCCACTCGCACACCATCGCGGTAATCTTGTGGCCCAGGTGTCCCCGCTTGCGATCGACCCTGAAGGAGAGCGATCGCCTTCTGCATCAGCTGAATTTCCCAACGTCCCAGTTCTGCATAGACAAAAATGTGCATCAGTCCCCCAGGCGCTAACTTCGCCGCCAAAGACTGAATACCCCGCTTTGGATCGGGCAAGTGGTGGAGTACGCCCACGCAGTTGATCAGGTCAAACTGACCGGGGAGTTGTCCCGCATCGTACAAACTGAGGTGATGGAACTCGACTCGATCGGCACCCGATCGCTGACAGCGCTCTTTTGCCACCGCCAAAGCACCACCGCTCAAATCTATGCCCACAACTTGAGCTTTGGGATTGAGGTGTACTAAGTACTCAGTTCCCACCCCCGTACCGCATCCAGCATCCAAAATCCGGATCTCCTGCGTCTGAGGTGTTTGCCCCGTGCAAAAGTTATAGGCCGAAAGCCAATTCCAACGCCAGTTATAGCCGGGGGGCGGATTATCCAGCAGCGGTTCTGGCGGAAAGGGATATGTATCGTAAAGACGTTCAACAGCGGAAGTAATATCTTGCATTTTTTTAGGGGCTGGGGGTTAGGGCGTCGGGGTTAGGGAGGAGGGAGAGGGAACAGGGAAGAGGGAAGAGGAAAAGGGAAAAGATTTATTCTCCTG
>NZ_JACJUP010001299.1:0-1822 GCF_014748295.1 Planktothrix sp. FACHB-1355
CAAACCAAGGGTGATTTATTGGTGCTTTTGCCTTCTCAAAAACCTCTGGCATTATGACTGGATTGTAAATAACTTGGATTTTTTCTAATGGCAACCCGGTCATCTCCGCCAAATCCTCCGCCACGCCTTCCGATACGGCGACAATTCCATCAGCCGATCGATAAAAATAGCGCAACAGGTGCGGCCTAATTTTGCCTGCGATCCCAGTGTCACCGCGCAAGTAGTGGGAAAGGTGATTATGCACGCTTAACACCACTCGCGTGGATACGCCTGCCAGACGTTGCGCCCATTTTCCCGCGTTAACGTTGTCTAGCGCCGATAGCAGCACCTGGGGTCGCTCTTTCTGCAAATAGCGCCGCAAAGCAAGGGTTTTAGACACAATACCGGGGGATTTCAGGTCTATTACCCGCACTTCGATCGGCACCAGTTTCAGGTATGGCCCCTCAGCGTTTTGCAACACCAGGTCAATGTGCAAACCCCGCGCCGCAAGACCCTGCGCTAGGTGCAGCATCACCCGTTCCGCACCGCCGCCAGTCAGGGAAGGGAGAAATAAACTCACGGAATTCTTGTTTAATGTCATAGTTTTATCTCTTTAAATTGAGTATTTGGGTATTTTTCAAGCAGGTACTAACTCCACAACAATGGGATAATCTGGAATTTCCAGTTTGATTTGCTGGGGATTTTCGGATTGGTTAATGGGATTAATTGAATCGATCGGCTGGTAAGTGGCTGCATTTTTTATGCCAGTATTTAAGGTTAAAGTCACATTTCGCTTAGTCACATCAACATCTGCATTGGTTGGCTTATTAAAGCTGGCAACTTCTTGCCATAAAATCAGATAAAATTTGCCATCGCGTTTTTGCAAAAGCGTGTGATGCACGTCAGTTGTGTCCCCAGTCAGACCATAGTCTAACGCTCTGAGATCGAAGCTATCTCCTGAGTCTTGCAAAAGTGAAATAAGGTTTTTTACGGCAATGAAGGCGGGTTTCGGCGAACCATCATACCGCAACAAACCATAGTGAAGTTGAGAGTTATTTGCTTCGGGATTCGGTTTTTCATCAATTAATTCATAACTGTAGGCGCGTTTAATGCCGCGATTGAAATATTCCAAAAACAAGCGGGGTAAGTATTTGGCAGAAGCTTTTTCGGAGACGCCAAAACCAGATTGTTCGTTAATCGCGTTGTGGTAACCGGACTCAGTAGCAACGATCGGCTTATCGCCGCACATAATTCTGGTCGCGGGTATCCACCGATTATCTAATTCCCAACTAGGCTGTCCCCAACCTGGGTAACTGTGCATAGTGCCGATGTCGCAAGCAACGCTTCCCAGCTTGACAGCGTTCTCTGCAAAGGCTATTGATGGCCCCAAAACATCTAGATTACCGATTGCAGAATCTGCTTTAATTGCTGCATAAAGTTCAGCTTGGTAAGTGCGAACACCATCAGGAAAGTTTTGTCCTTTGTATTGAAGATCGGTATGCAGATCCCATTCATTTGCACCCTCTACTCCCTCAACAGAATTGGCCATAATTTTGGCAATATTGACGGCATCTTCGACAGTTTGGCCGTAGCGCGGGTCCATCACCAAAATCGATTTGATGCCGATTGTTGCTAAGTCGAGAAACTTTTGCTGAGTGGCGGTATCTCCTAGTGCTACGCCGTCTCTAATATGGCGAATTCCTAATTCTTGCAGCCGGGGTTTGATGATGTCGTCGTATCTGGCGTAAGCAGTATCTGCATAATTTAGATGTACGACAACGCCGATCGAATCAACGAAGGAATCAGCACTGCGAGCTTGCTCTGTTTTTGTTTCCGCTTTTGG
>NZ_JACJUP010000013.1:0-20210 GCF_014748295.1 Planktothrix sp. FACHB-1355
GTACCCCATCTGGCCTTTTTTCAAATTTCGCTCCCCATCTTTTGTTGATAGTGTCGAATTTGTACTGCCCGAAAGTGTGTTTAGCCAGTTCTCGCACGCATTCCGCACGGTACCCGTGTTGATCTGGCTGAATGTGTTTAACCCAAACTAAGCAATAGTCCCACGGTTCCATTTCGATCTCTGCCCTTTGGCAAATCACGTCAATCCAATCATGGGCGATCTCCAGTGAGCGATTAAATACACTATAAGTGTGTATTCGGATTAGCTCGATCGTCCAACGTGGGAGTAGTCGGTTTTTCCACCCAGCCGATACCACTCCTAAGTCCATGCCTCCAACTCCGGCCAATAAGCCGATTGCTAGGGCTGGGGGGTTGGTGGAGATACACAAAGAAGCTGGGTGTGTCATGATGGGAGTCTGTTTTTTGTTTCTGGCCTCGGTTGGTAGCCGGGGCATTTCTGTTAGACTTCGTTTGTTTGAGATACCGCAATTGCCTTTTCTAGGTTTTCGTCCGATATGTACACCAGCAGGTCGGCTGGTTGGCAGTCAAGCTTAGCGCAAATTCCATTGAGTATTTCTGGATTTAGTCGGGGCATCGTGTCTCTTTTTCGGAGTCGATACACGGAGTTTTCGCTGACCCCCAACACTTGAGCTAAATCTTTATTACGGACGCGGCGTCTTGCCATCATTTCATTAAGTTTCCAAAGTATCAAATTGCCGATGTTAGAACTCTCCTCCATGAGTCTATACATCGTACTCTAGCGATGAACACCATCATTAGAATACGATAAATCTACTCCTTAACACTGTCAAGTAGATAAATCCACTTTTACTCAAAATATTAAAAGGCTATTCCTTACTAAACTTGGTCGCTTTGCTTCGGCATGAGGTTGCTAGCATAGAGATTATCTCCATCGTGAGAGCAATCCCAAGTCAGTGGTCTATCTTGCTGGATTAGCACTGGCTTGGGTACACAGCCTGGATAGGTCGTGTACATATACGATAACACTTTATTTGTTAGGTTGCAATACAACCTGTTAAACTGTGTGTAATTCAGACGGAGCTTAACCTTGTGCCAAAAAAGGGAATTAAGTCAAAGCCTGGGCAAGGTGAAATCTGGGATGAGCCAAAGTCAGAAGTTATTACGCTACGGCTGACCCCAACAGCTAGAAATTTGATGGAGTCCGAAAGTCAACGGCTAGGAATTTCCCGCAGTGAGTTAATTGAACGAGTGTTAAGACTCAGTGGTTCTCTGCCAGTAGAACGAGAACAAGAAGATACATTATTACAAATCTTAAAATTTATTCACAATCTATCAATTTCAGAAATAGCAAAGGTTTTGACTACTCTGGGGCGGGTATTGAATGCCAAGACACAAGTTGTTAATGTTGGATCTGTGGCTGAATTAGTGGAACAGCACAAGAGAAACTTAGAGTTGGGTGGGATGAAGATAGATCGCATCAATGCGATCGCTACGGGAGCCAAACCTAGTAAGGCTGACATCATTCAGATTTGCACCATCCTTGATATGGATTGTGCGGTAATTCAAGAGCTTGTTAGAAAGTCTTTTGGTCAGGTACAAAATGGATTTATTGAAACTGCTGAATAGCCCAGGCTGGAGTTGGAAGCTTTCTGGAAGAAATTGCATTATTCTTGCTCCTAGCCATGATGATGCTACCGAACTACTCGAAAATTGCGTAGATAGCCTGCTTAGCACCGCCGCAGTACTTAAAGGAAACGTTCAAATCGGATGGCGCGGATGCAAGCGGCCTTTCAAAATTACTCCTGAAATGGCAAAGATAATGATGTCAGAGCCATCATTACATGAAAAAATCACCATGAACCAGCCCAACTCCGATCCCAAAAATAATTTATTGCCAGAATTAGGCTTCGATCTTAATGAATTATATTGTAACCCACTACCTGTCTACATTAATCAGATCTCCGATCAGCGTGTAGTTTTCGCTAATCCTGCTGCACTTGCCGCCCAAGGTAAAAAACCTATAGAATTCCTGGGTGAAAGTGCCGCTGCCTTAAATGACCCAGACGAACTTGAACGGCGGGATGCTATGTTAATTAGAGATGGTTTTCTTAGCGAATATCAATACAACGCATTAAGATGGTATAAGGATGAAGAAACTCAGTTATGGCGACGCAAGCGAATGAATTTTTGTTCAAATTTCCGCCGAATAAATTTTTTAGGTGAATCATGTCGGTTAGCTATTGTTTTGCAAGCTGTTGAAACAGGAAAGGCAGTAGGCTAATTTAAGGAAGTTGTATGAGTATTAACGAAATCCTAGAGGTGGAAAATTACTGCAATCTCAGTAGACTTTTAAATAAGGGTTTAATCCAGCTATACCAAGAGATATTTGCTGAGCCACCGGAATACCAAATCTGGCCAGAAGTTAAGTTGTCGGAATTATTCTCTTTCTATCAATCCAGCGGTCATCTTTTTGTTGCAGTTGCTCGCTTGGAGCAACCAATAGGTTTCTGTGCTATTTTGCCATTAACTGTTTCATCAATTTGGCAAACTGTAGTCAGCGATGGTTTTTCTACTTATACCCTAAATCAAGATTTTTTGTATTATAAGTTTGGTATTGATTCTCAGTCAGCTTGGTATGTCGCTGATTTAGGTGTAGCTGCTCAACATCGAAAGCTCGGTTTGGGAACAAAACTGATACAAAGAGCTATAGCTTGTAGGAAGCCTATGTTACTTCGGGTTTCATTAGTAAGAAGCCAAGCGATCGCACTGTACAATCGGGTTGGATTTGAACCTATAAATCTGTTTCAAAAGGCTAACTACAAACAACAGAATGGGTCGGTAAAAACTTTTGAAAAAATGCTTATGCTTATCAAATAAGGAGGTATACTAATCCGGTTATTCCGTACTTACTGTGCTAATTTTTTTCTGTAGAGTTAGAAAATCCACAACCTTTACATCACTTTTTACCAACTCTTTGTTGAATTTAGAGAAACTTGGGCAGTAGTTGTTCAAGGAGTGCGCCGCAGGCAGTAATAGCACAGTATATTTATCCTTGGTGTGTTGTAGCACACTTTTTGCTCTTCTTGCATTCTTCGAGGGTTTGCGTTTCCTATGTGGCGAGATTCTCAGCCGACATCTCATAGGCTGATGCACCCTCACTAATTTTCTATAGATATTTTCACATCCGGGCGTCTATTGACGCCCACCTACTTACCTATTTATGATAGCGATGTCAGTTAGATTTTCGTAAACCAAAGTGGGGGTAAAAACTCTGGGGAGTTCACGAAAATTGCTAGAACCTTGACAAATCAATAATTACAGCTTTCAGATGACTTTACTTATTGCATATTCTTAGCAGTAAGCACGGCTGGAAATATCTTGAAAATTAGATTGCCGAAAAATCACTTTAAAACCCTTGATTTATTTGGGTTTTGATTGACAGGGTTACACCGTACCTAAAAGGTGCGGCTCCATTGAAGCATTGAATTACCGTTATCGTTATTGAGAAATTTTAAAGTTACACCGTACCTAAAAGGTGCGGCTCCATTGAAGCACTGACAAAGATGCGGAAATTGCCAATTTAAAAAGTTTGTTGTTACACCGTACCTAAAAGGTGCGGCTCCATTGAAGCTAGAATACCGTGCGAGATTTGTCACCAATATTGGTGTCTGTTACACCGTACCTAAAAGGTGCGGCTCCATTGAAGCACTTGGATCGAAGTCGATGTTCCAAACTGGTTTTATGTTACACCGTACCTAAAAGGTGCGGCTCCATTGAAGCGGATTGAAAGAAATTATCAAAAACTTGTAGCACAAAGGAGGTTACACCGTACCTAAAAGGTGCGGCTCCATTGAAGCCAAAGTGAAACTTGTTGACAGCGGGCAAGAACTGAGTTACACCGTACCTAAAAGGTGCGGCTCCATTGAAGCAGCAAGGCAGTGCGCTCACAAATGGCATAAAAACTCGGTTACACCGTACCTAAAAGGTGCGGCTCCATTGAAGCACTAAATAAAAGCGATTTCGACACAATGCCGTAGCGGTTACACCGTACCTAAAAGGTGCGGCTCCATTGAAGCGAACATATGGAAATTCCCATGCCTACGGAAGGTAGGTTACACCGTACCTAAAAGGTGCGGCTCCATTGAAGCCCTCAAAGCCGTATGTCGGACGATCGCGCCTAAAATGGTTACACCGTACCTAAAAGGTGCGGCTCCATTGAAGAAACAGAAACGATATCAGCCGGTACAAACAACCCCAAGCCAAAGTGAGCCGCATAGCCAAGCGCGATCGGCCCAGCTTGTAGTTCGGCCAACTCAATTTCTAACCAGTAACCACGATCGGACTCTTTTTTCCCATTACCTTGGTAGCGCCGACGTTGAAACGCTTGCCAGTTATAGCCGCTGAACTTTCTCCCCGCTTCCTCACTCAGGCATCTTGCCTTTACCAAAAGCTTGCCATCATCCCGTTGATAACCCAACCAATCTGCTGGATCGCCCGCACATTGAATCTCAACACATTCATCCAAAGATAGCTCTTGATTCAAATGGTTGAGCAAGTGTTTTAACAAACGCAGCGTTTGATGTTCTGGGCCATCAATTTGGAAAGATGTCCCAGGAATATATTTGGGTTGACCTCGGCGATCGCGTTTTGGATGACGGGGCAGCAGTAGCGGCGTTAGACTTTGCCATCTGCGACTTTTCCCCACCAAATTCGAGCAACCTGGTTGTTGTCTTTCACTGCTATAGTCTTCCCTTCGTCCAAGCGCAACCAAGACTGTTTGCAGATCGAACCCTTCCTTTCCCCAAACCTTATCGAGTTTAGACAGCGCCCAGATTGCCTGTTCTCCAAAGCCCCCGGCTGCATAGACAACAACGTGGTCGATTTTGCCTCTTTGATTCACCTCCGGTAAATACCAGGAGTGCTGCTGTCCCACCGCAGGCTTCCCTTTGCCCTCCTCATCTAATTCATCTGGCTGGCGACCGCTAAAGATTGGATCTACCTGTCCGTCTGCATCCCTACTCTTTGCCATCAGCGCCTGTCGAAACCTTTCTCCCAAGGAAACTGCTTCTGTTAGATTGGGCAGCACATTAGAAGAAAGTGCAAATCGAGCAAACGTTGGTGCTTGTAGCATATAGGGCTGCGATCGCACTGGCTGACGTTCCGCCTGTTCTAACTCATAGATAACCCAACGAGTTCCCGGAATCCCATTCCAACCTTGTCCATGCAGAGAAGCAATATCCAGTTCCAACGCCTCCAGAATGTCAGATGGTGCTTTCCACTTTGCTTTCCCTCTTTTCGGCTTCGGTAAAACCGCAAGTGCTGCTTGAAACCCCTCCAATCCCTCAAGAGTCAATGGTGCTAGAACCTCGACCCGCTTCGTTTTGGGGTTCACTTCCTCATCTTTGAGCGGATTGGCATTACACTTATGGTTATCTTTCACTACTTGGATCTCAACCCAAGACTCCGCCCGACCCAGATAACTCACTTGAGAGCAAAGCTGCTGAAGTAACTGTTGTTCTAGCTGACTCAACTCAACTTCAGACCACACTACCTGAATTACTGCTTCCGAAGACATTGCCCCACCCGGTAACGCATAAAAGGTATCAAAAACTCTGGTTGTTTTCGCTTCGCCCTCCTTCCAAATCGGCATATAGTGCCGAGTGTGAGCGGCAGTATATTCAGGCAGGTGATAACTGGGAAGCTGGTTGGCTAATTTAGTTACTAATTGCCTCATCAGAATGCGATCGGGTTGCTCTAGCAGACGGTAATAAGCAGAAACCAACGCCCGCAAAATTCGCCAGGGTGAGGGGGGCCACTCGACAATCCCTTCATTCACCTGATGATTCCAGGGTGTACCATGATAGCGACCCGTGAGGAATTGAATCGAAAGTCCTACACTCATTATTTCTTTTTGCTCTCCTCAGCCTGGTACTGAACAACCGTTATGGGAGGATTAGCAAAGGCTGAAGCTGCTGCTTTAACTAACGAGAGCAATGCCTTAGCTAGTTCTGCATGACTGGGGAGTTCAAACTTCTCTGGACGCTTGACTTCTATTTTAGTTGCTTCTAGATCGCAGGCAGTTCGCAGGCGCAAACCGCGATCGAGGAAGCGTTGAATTTTGTAGAGGGCGATCGCAATCAGTAAATTTTCTACATCAACCCCTAAGCGATAGCCGCGAATTTGTGCTAAATCCAAGCTGAAATAAGCCGTAATTTTTTCAGCCGTGTACTCTTCCCGGTGGTAGGGTACATTCCCATAACCTTCTCCAGCACCACCTTTATCCTTTGCTTTCCCGGTGGCATCAACCCGATCGTGCTTAACACCACCTGAACTTACAATTGAGACATTTTTGGCTTCAATAAAACCAGACAGTGTACGGGCAATTCTTAAAGCACCAGCAATTTTTTCAAAGAAAATACCATGCAATAAACAATTTAAATCGTATTTAGCCAGAACTGTAGCTAATCTATGAAAGTCCACTGGGGTTTCGGGAGCAATCTCAAGTTCAGCTTGAATTTTATCGAATAAAGCAGTTTTTTTCTGTTTAGTTCCCATAATGTAGGGAGAGTTCAGCCGATGCGCTTCTAATAGCGAATTTGTCAAAACTTTATCGCCCTGCTTAACTACTACATAAGGAATTCCCTTCAGAGGAGCAACTACATCTTGATTTGCTTCATCCAAAATGGTATTTTCTAACCGATTCGCTACACTTTGAGCCGATTCTAGTAGTAGCATTTGGGTTTTTTCTTGATTGGGAAGTCGATAAGTTGCTGCACCTAAATCGGGAAATCCAGTTGGCTGAAATCGCGTTCCTTGTAGAGGAACTAGATCAGCTTCAATCAATAATCGAGGGGCATCTTTGAGTGAATTGAAGTCCATTGACTACTCCTTAGAGTGAATGAGTAAAACTTGTTTTGCTAGATAAGCAATTCCATAATCGGACAGAGGAAATGCTAAAGCAGCAGCAATTCGTTGAGTTCTGCTCTCTTCTTCTTGCTGTTCTCCTACTTTGGTAGGAAAACCACTAGCCCGCAGGCGACGCGCTGCCAGTTTAGTTGCCGTAAAACAATCTCCTGCTGCCAGTCTTGTTAGCAATGCGGGAATTCTGGGTAAGTCTACATTATCCTTAAGAATTGTTGTGCCGAAAACTTTCTCGAAGGCTTTCTTTTTAAAGGTGCGGTGGTGAGCGATCGCTAACAGGGCGTAGGTAAGTGGCACAAACCCTTTTAAATTGTTGTTTCGCTCGGTTTCTAAGCGTTTTGGTTTTACTAGAGAAAGACCTCTGGCAATTGCCTCAATTCGCTCATCTTGAGTTTCGTTATCAATCCACCAAACAACATCTTCAATTTTGGCAAAAGGAAGTTTCTGAGTTAATCTTGTCTTTTGTTCTATTTCAGCTTCATCTTGCTTGTTTTTTGATTGCTCTAATTCAATTTCTTGACGCTTGAGTAGAGTAATTAAATTCTTATTTAAACTACCTTTGTGCCAAGTAGTTAATTTGTCATTGTTATCCGCCCCAAAAGTAGGCTTGTTGCCTCTTACCCGCGCAAGTCGCTGTCGCAAGTTATTACTAGCCAATGCCAGTGCCAAACGAAACTCGCTCGATTCTTCTTTACAGTCATCAATCCAACCCGATTCCAACAAAGGTAGGGGGTGAAGACATTTCTTTTGAGTAAACTTGAGAGAATTATCTAATGCTGCCTCTGCTTCACCTAATGCAATTAGCACATCTAGTAGAAATGCCTTTCCACGACTAAAATCGATAATGGCAGTTTCTAAACGTCGATGCGCCCGTTTGACAGACGCAGGAGCCTTATCATCTTGAGCCGCCCGTCTAAAGCTGTCTAACCAATTGTCGATTTCCTTCAATCGGTCAACTTGGGGGTTAAACTGAGGCTGAAAGCGATCGAGGGGAATGGCAAAATGGCTAGCTTTTTCTCCTGCTCCATTTCTTTGCAAAAAGATATAGCGAACAAATTCTTGAATACCTCTAGTTACGCCTAAACTAGAGATTGCCCTAGCGAAATCAATGCCATCTCTTACAGAACGACCACCAACCTTTGCTCGTCCTTCACTAAAGAGAATTTGTAGCTCTCTCAATCCTGTGGGCTGTGACCAAAGAGGAACCCAAAACTCTGCTCTAGCTACATCACTGTCTGAAGCGCTACCGTAACCGATGCTAGAGGCATTAACTGTGAATGGATAGACAAACCTTCCCCGTTCCGACTTTTCATAACGCCGAGTTGCTCCTGAAGCAAACAGCATGATGCCTTCCATTGTCAGGACATAACTCCAAGGATTAACCCTAGAATCCGTATCGTGCCTTGGTGAAGCATTTACTCCCCCAGTTGCAATAGGGTTAAACTGCCCGATTTTGCCAGCAAAGGGTAACTCTGGGAGAATTTCATCAAACAATGCCGCCTTAAGCAAAAAATTTGAACTCTGTGTCGGTTTACCAGTTGTAAGATCTATTAGCTCCTGTAGCTGCTGCATAAAAGTACGACTGTATTCAACATTGCCCTCATTACCCCCTGTCCCTAACAACGGTGGGGTTTCTAGTAAGTCAGAAGTGATTAGCAAACAGGTATCTAGCCATTTCACTACTTCGTCAGGCAAATGATTGCGTAATCGCTCCACTAACCGTCGTTTCTCCTCATCCTTCGGCTGAACTGTTAACTTAAGAGCATCAACCTGCTGTTGAGCGATTGCAATGGCCTCCCCATAAAGTTGAAACCGTTCTGACTTCGCCTGTTGAATTGAATTGAGCAAACGCTTCTGAGCAGTATCTTTTGGGTAAAACCCAGTGCTACCGTTCCAAGGAGCGACTAACGGTGTTGGCTCATAATGATAGAGAAAGAACTTTTCTAACTCATCAGATGTTAGGTGTGTGATCAAGACAAAAACATCATTGCGCCAATATCCTTTTGCTTGAGGATCGATCGCTTTGAGCTTTTTGTCTTGGTCGCGGTAATGCGGCTCTGCTAATAAACGCAAAACTCCTAACGCTTTGAGGTAGTTTGATAGTGGTTCTGGGGTGCAACCACGTAGAGTAATGGATTCAGGCATTATTCCGTCCTCGTCAAAATCTCGTCATTATATTTAGCAGAAGCACGCCAATCAGCAATCCGAATCAGCGTTTCCAGAAATGCCAGCTTGAAAGGGCCATACTTCTCCAGAAGGGCGATCGCCCGTGCTGTCCACGATTCCCCATTTTTTCCTTCTCCTAACTCCATACAGGCTAGAGAAAGTTCTTGATTGCTAGACGGCCCATCCCCCAAATCAACGGGCAGCATACAATCTCCCTCCCAGACTCCTAGTGCATATCGCTGGATACAATCAGGGGCTTTTTCATTAGGACGGGGTTGAATCGTCATTCGGACTTTGCCATGATGGGCTGCAACCAGATAACACAACAAAAACGGTTCGCCTTGCTGTAGGGCGACTAAAGCGCTAATTAATTCATGGCGGAAATACTTACGTAACCGCATTTTGGTTGGATGATCGGATTTAGCCCAAATCTTCCCTTCTTTCTGCCGTTCAGGGCGATCGCGAGTCAGCATTTCTTGAAAAGCAGCATGAGCTTTACCCAAATCATGCCAACGTCCTGCTCTTTCTAGCAATTCGACTTCCAGGTTATCAAATAATAAGTCTGTACAAAGCTGCTTTACTCCCTCTGCAACATCCTGAGAATGTTGAACCAAAGTGACGTACTGTTTCATCTGATAAGTCAATGAATCGGCTTCATCGTGGTCAGACTCAATAGAAGTTGTTGTTCCAACTGCTTCAGGTTGGTCGGTGCTTTCACCTGTGAAACCAAGTTTTTCTGAGTAACCACCATCTGAACAATGCAGCAGCAACGACAGCCCTGGATAAACTGCTTTAGCCTTTTCCCATTTGCCTTTCAGCCCATCCCAGTACCAAGGATAGCGGTCTTGCTTCTTGAGCTTATCTAACAGGTCGTTTGTATAACCGATGTTTGTTTTAACAAGCCGAACTCGACAAAGTTCTTCTTGTTGTAATGCACCCATATCATCGGGTGGTTCTTCACCCGACCAGTCCCGCCAAGCGATCGCCACATCATTTTCATCTGTTTCTCGAATAAATGAAGAAATATCGATATCATGTCCTGCAAGGTCAGTTGAAGTGTCAAACAATTGCAACAGGTCATGCTGGCGGGGAATTAAGCCTTCAATCTCCTCTTTTAGATACTTATCCTTAACCTTATCCAAGTCTTTTGAGCCTACCTGTTTCAGTTCTTCAAGAAGCGATCGCGCTTTTTCCAGTTGTTCAGCCTTATATGGGCTAGCATTTTTCTTTAAATCAGGGATATCTATCCAGTAAACGGTTGCTGTTTCAGAGCATTCCCCATAGCGATTACACCGTCCAAACCGTTGCACTAGCGACGACCAAGGCGCAAGTTCAGTAAACAGGGTTTGAGCAGAAATATCAACACCTGCTTCGATTGCTTGAGTTGCTACCAAAATGCCAGAAAGCTTTTTCTCTCGAAGTTCTTGAAGTTGCTGATTTCGTTCCTCTCGTTCTGCGGCTCGAAAGCGCGAGTGAATTAATATTGATTTCTCGCTAGTTTGCTTTTCCAGGGCTTTGTAAAGTTCCTGGGCACGGCTGACTCGATTGCAAATTACCAGTGTCAGCGAACCGGGTATGTGCGCGGCCATTACTTCTTTCGCCAGCGCCAAGGCATAGTCGTTTTCTTTACCGCTGCATTCGGTTTTTGTTTTGACTAAACGCTTTTGAGCTTGCACTCGCAACTTGAGCGTTTCATTCTGTAAAACCTCATCATCAATAAGTTTTTGGACTTGGCTCGAATCAGGCTTATAGTTAACAGTTTGCAGCAGATCTGGATCGAGAGTGGCGCTCATCCATAGCGATCGCACTGTTCCATAAGTCCCAAAGATTTCTCGAAACCCTTGCAGTTGGGCAGTTGTTCGCAGTCCAGCCCCCATTAACTGCACCTCATCCATTACCCACAAACAATCGTTGTTCAGCAAGGCAAAGTGGATCGGCCACTTGTAGCGGCTCATGCTGTATCCTCGGTTCAATGCTCGACTCAATAGTTGGTCTTGAGTACCGATCAGAATGCAGTCTTTTTCTGGGTCAGCTTCCCAGCGATCGCTAACTGCGCCACTCATGAGCAGGTGTAGTCCAATTTCATCGCTCAATTGTACCTTTTTTAACCAATCTTCCACTGCTGTATAGGTTTGCTCAACCAGTGTTCGCATCGGTAAGCAGTAAACTAAGCGACGAGGCGTGCGCTTACGAATTTCTTCAGAGGCGTAACGTCTGCGCCAAAGCCAACTCAAGACCACTGCGGCTGTTTTTCCTGCTCCCGTTGGCACATTCAGCAGAATTGGGAGTTCTGATGCTGTGGCTAGTCGCTCTTGATAAGGGAACGGTGGGTTTTGAGTAATTTCTTTAAACCATTCCGGGTAATTTTGCATAGCAAAGTAACTGCACTGAAGCAGGTATCAAAGTAGCCAATTTTGTACCAATCCTTTCTAATCAGACGAGGCAAATTTTTTATCAATGGATTTAGACCTGGAGCGAGGCGATCGCCTTTCTCCAGCTACTCTCAGATAAGCTAAACTGCTGCGCGATTGATCGGGCGTAGCAGGAGATTCCACAGATAAAATCCAGTTGCTGTTTTGCCAACTGGACGAGCAATTTAAACTCCCTCATCTGTCTCTAACTCAAGATCTTGGTTTTGCCTAGCAAACTGCCCTAATTTTTTAATTTTCTGCGTTCTAGGGTCTTTTATGCCAATTTTTAGAGCTAATTCTGCACGGATAGCTCTTGAGGGGATTTTTTGTCGAATCAAAATTGGGAACAGCCAAAGCTGCCCATCTGAGTTACAATAGTGGGACATAATACCTCCTGGTATTAAAGAAATTTGAGCGAATAAATCGCTCAAACAGTTGTGCCGCCAAGCTTCTACTGTTCGAGAGATTTTGGAAGGGAGTACCAAAGGTACTCCCTTTTACCATACTTGGGATTCTAACACAGCTTTTCCCAATCTATAACGAGGTTAACCGCAAAATTTTGACTAAGCTGGTAACTCCCAAAGAGATAAAGCTATTAAAGGAGCCGCACACAGCAGTACGGAACGGAAAGGTCAGCTTTCTTTCAGCTTAATCGATAACTAGGTTGCTTCAAAGGGGCTGCTCTGGAAGCAGAAGTCGTATTTCTGATACTTTTAGTATTCAGTCAAGATGAGTGTAACACCTTCAGGATTTAAGCAAAGGGAGAAAGTTGGTGATAGCGATCGCATTGTAGCCAATCTTCCACTGCGGCATAAGTTTGCTCAACCAGTGTTCGCATCGGTAAGCAGTAAGCTAGGCGGCGAAGCGTGCGCTTAGAATTTCTTCATCGCCGTAACGTCTGCGCCAAAGCTAACCCTGCCCCTATTGGCACATTCAGCAGAATTGGGAGTTCTGATGCTGTGGCTAGTCGCTCCTGATAAGGAACGGTGGGTTTTGAGTATTTTCAATAAATCATTCAGAGTAATTTTGCATAGCAACCGCGCTGAAGCGGCTGTCAAATAGACCTTTCCAATAACTCCCGAACCCTTTCACTGTTTGGTTTTTGACTGCCTCTCCTTAAAGGGGGAGGCAGTCAAAAACCAACGTTTTAATCGGGGTTTGAGGATTTTGGTTCTTCCGTACTTACTGTGCTAAATTATTAGGGAATGGTATACATGGCTATGCTTGGGTAGAATCTCTGCAATTCTTTATTGCACAAACTACACAATTAATGGCATTAAGTCCACATAAACGTCCCTATTATCAACGAGGTCGAAGAGCCGAAATCCTTATCAAATCTACTTTTCGACTATAGTTGTCGCCCCTTCAGATAGATCGGTTCCACGTTATGAAATTGATCGGCCGAGCCCCTCTATATTGAGTATTTCTACTCAATCAATGCCTATCCCACTTCTACGCTTGGAGCCACTGCATCTGTGACAGTTGTGGGTGCGGAATGTGGGTTACCAGGTAAGGATTACAGCTATTTTTTCAACCGGACTGTGCCTGGTCGCTGGGCTAACACTCAGTTAACTAGGGCAGAGTATGGCCTGTACTCTGCCGTGGACACAGAGAGAAAAGCTGGAACCTTTGCCAGTTAAGATTTCCACTCCTGCCTTCAGCAGACACAAGCTTAAGCGGGCAGGCTGGACTTTAGTGATATGAGTAATACTTACTTTTCTTTACGTACCCCCTATCCCCTCAAAGGTTAGGGTTGTTGACAAGTAAAGATTTGTAACAAAAAATGTCCTTTCGCATAAAACTTTCAACCCAATCCCAATAGAGAAGTAGGAGTGCATAAAAGTTTTACCCTGAAGATACTTTTTTGTATTCCGTTGTCCAACAAAATCCTAATCGTTAACCGAGATTTCGGCTATTTGCTGGAGGCTCCTCAAACTGTCATGTCTACGAGCAATATAACCCAACTAAGAATTGGCTTTTGCGGTTTTGGTGCTTCGGCAAGTCATTTCCATATGCCACTAATTCGTCAGGAACCTGGCTTGAATTTAATTGCCGTCTTCGATCCGATATTTGAACGAACTCAGTGTGCCAAGCAGCGGGGTTTTCAGTTTACTTTATCTCCAGAGGATTTGGAGAAGGCAATAAGAGAACTTTCATTAGATATTATTGTTGTCACATCCCCTAATACCTTGCACTACGTTCAGGCAAAAACAGCACTGGAAGCTGGCGCTCATGTTTTAGTGGATAAACCCCTTGCACTTTGCAGCGAAGAAGTCAACCTACTTGTCGATTTGGCTAATCGTAAAAACCTAGTTTTGATGGCTTTTCAGAACAGACGATACGATGATGACCATCTCCAAGCACTAGAAATTGTTCAAAGCCAAGAGATAGGAGAGATTATTCGGATTGATGCAGCGATCGCATCCTGGGGACCATCAAATAAATTTGCAGTTCCGGATTTTTGTCCCACTTGGCGTACAGAGAAAAGCTACGGGGGCGGTGGTCTTTATGACTGGGGTCCGCACATTTTAGACCAACTCTTGAGGTTTGCTAATTGGAAACTCCCAAATCGGATTCACGCGATAGGTCGGTCTTCTATCTGGTCTACTGATTGTGACGATATTTTAATCGCCATATACGATTGGGAAAATTTTTCCGCTCGTGTACTCATCTCAGCAGTAGATATGGCACCAGTAGAAAGACTTCGTATCTGCGGTACAAAAGGCACGGTTGTAGTTCGTGGAGATGACAATCACGGAGAAGTAATAAAGTACAGTTCGACTACTTCCGAATCCCGCCGTTACTCAAACTCTCTACTCTTAGCAACGCCGATCTATCGGGCTTTAATTCATGCTATTACTACTGGGCAGCGAGAGAATATCGTTAGGTATTTAGACAATACCAAAAAATTATTTAGCCTAATAGACCAGACTCGTCAAAGCTTCAATTTTTAAGAAAGGAGAAATTCTAAATGACAGTCCCCAGTTCATGGTTTGGACCGAGTTCTTATACCCTAGCACTTAAATTGGTTAGCTTTGGCTTACCTCAAATTGAAGCCATCTCATTTGCCTGTGCCCAAAAGTATGGAACCCTCCAATATTTTACTATGCACCGAGAAGAGCGGGAAAAAGTCAACTGGGCAGTAACCTACTTAGAGATATGCCAAAAGTTAAGAATTGACGTAGCCCATAAAAAAGTTTTAGTAGTGGGTGTTAATGATGGGATGGATATTGAACTATTTAATCATTGCCAGATTATCGGTATCGATCCATGCCATCAAGCACTTGCCCTAGCTAGAGCCAATTTTCCTCACCATGAATTTCAAATTGCTCTAGCTGAATCTCTACCGCTAGCAGATGCTTCTGTCGATGCTTATATTGCTTTGCGAGTCATTAACTGTTCGACTGTAAATATTAAGTCTTTAATAGAAGAATTACAGCGTACTTTAAAGCCAAATGGTTCTTTTATATTTTCTATCGCTAACGGTTTTTTTGATAAAAAAATATACAAAGTAGGAGTTTTTAAAGATGGAAAAGTGAATTTAGAATACGCTAACTCCCTCAAAAATGAGCTTTTAAATCTACTTGAAGGCGTAGGGACTCAGTTAACTGTGGTAGAGCATCCTATAGAAACATTTATATTTGGGTGCAAAAATTAGTAAGAAAATGGGCAAAAATTTATGGAAATAGAAGAAATTTTAGACATTGAAAAATGGGATGATTTTATCAAGAATACTCGAGAGGGAACTGTTTTTCATACATCCTCTTGGTTTCAAGCATCACCTCATAATTTTTTGAGAATCGGAGTTTTTCAAAAAGGTAAGCTTTTGGCTGGTGCAATTCTCCAAATAAACGAACATCGCTTTGGTACTTTGGGAACTTTAGCTCCTTACTTAGGCCCAGTATTTGCAAAATTTCCTAATGGCGAAATGGTTCCTGAAACAAAAAGAAAAGTTATGTCAAAACTTGCACGAGGTATTCGAGAAAGAGTACCAAAATCAACTTTTTTTGTATCTCCTTGGCTTGAAACCCTTCAACAATTTATTTGTACAGGGTTTGAAGCTAAACTCCTTTATACCACAGTTTTACGAACTACAGACTTAGATGAAACTCAGGCGCAATTTTCGCCAACACTCAGACGCAACATCAAAGCTGCACTACAAATTGGCCTAACAGTAGAGCAAAGTAGCGAGCCATCAGAACTTCTTACCCTCGTCCGCCAATCTTTTGTTAGACAAGGACATTCTATCTGGTTCAATTTAGAAGAGGCTGATGCCTGTATGCGTCATCTGGCTAAGTTGGGACAAGCAATTTGTTTTATTACTCGCAACCAGGATGGTTTGCCTGTTGCTGCTGCTGGTATTGTCTGGGATTGGCATCGAAGTTATTACATTCTTGGAGGTTATGACCACACGCGATCGCACCGTGGAGGATCATCTTTAGCACTATGGAGTGCTATCCAGTTTACGCATCAGGAACTTGGTCTTACAGAAATTGACCTTGAAGGATCGCACCTTCCAGCTATAGAGCGCTTTTTCCGACAGTTCGGTGGGCGCTGGCTACCTTTTTATTACGTTACTGAAGCTAGAAATCCATTAATTAATACTCAGGAAATTTAACTATGCTAGCCATTTTTGGTGGAAATCCGGTAATTGCCAACAAAGAACTGCACGGTCATTATCCTCCTATAGGAATTAGTGAGCGCCAACGTATTAGTGCCGTTCTTGACAGTGGTATTTTATGGGGCCCTTGGGCACCAATGACGCGAGAACTCGAACAAAAGTGGGCTGAACGTACAGGTGTGAGCCACTGTGCAGCTTTGAATTCTGGGACTGCTGCTCTTCATTGCGCTTTGGCAGGATGCGGTGTGAAAGTTGGCGATGAAGTAATTGTGCCAGCCTACTCATTCATTGCCACTGCGAGTGCAGTTCTCATGGTTGGTGCAATTCCAATTTTTGTTGACATCCAACCAGAAACGGGAAATATCAATCCCGATCTAGTAGAAGCTGCTATTACTGACAAGACTAAAGCGATCGTTACAGTTCATTTACACGGGTTGCCTGCCGATATGGAACAATTAAGAGCGATCGCTCAACGTCATCAACTTTATCTGATTGAAGACTGTGCTCAAGCTCATGGAGCAATCTATCAGGGAAAAGCCGTTGGTAGCTTATCTGATGTTGGCGCGTTTTCTTTGAACGCTACCAAAGTGCTTGCCGGACCTGAAGGAGGACTTTTAACAACTAATAGTGATGCCATTTTTAATCGTGCTGCCAAGATGAGGGTGTTTGGAACAGAGTGGCATGAAGGCAAGCAAATTGTGAGAGACGCAGATAGCCTTGGCTACAACTATCGCACTAATGAATTAATGGCTGCTTTCGCTTTAGCACGTTTGGAATCACTAGACTCAGAACAAGAAATCAGGATTTCTAATGCCCAGCATCTCATTAATGGCATAAAGGACTTGCCAGGTGTTTCTGTACCCCCTTTACAGGTAGAAGACAGAAATCATATCTTCCAAATGATTCGAGTTAGGGTTAATGCCAAAATATTAGGATTAAAACTGTCATCTGAAGAACTGCGAGAGCGCATTGTTTTTGCTCTTGCGGCTGAAGGCGCAAATTGGTGGATTTGGGAGCGCAAGCCATTACCAGCTTACTCAATTTTTCAGTCCCTTAACGCTGATGGCGATGGCTATCCTTGGTGTCTGCCACAAGCTCGAAAGAATATTAGTTATCATCCAGGAAATTATCCAGTCAGTCTGGCTACGTCCAGAGATAGCATATTCACTACGGCTCACTTCCCTCCTAACACAGCAAATTTAATGGAGCTTTATGTAGAAGCATTTCATAAAGTGTGGGCTAACTTAGATGCTGTTTCTAAATTACCTATTTTGCTAAACGAAAATGGTATACAAAAACCTTTTTAGGGGGAACAAGCTTGTTGCATTTATGTACATTTATTGATTCATAGAAAATGCTTTCTCAACTCACACCTAGCTTTAATACTGCTTTAGGCTCTGCCTATTTGGGAGAGTCATTAGAATTACTTAAAATTGTCCCCAGTAATTCAAAAAATTTAATTATTTCATCCCCTCCATTTGCTTTATACTCTAAGGAAATTTATGGCTCTCGATATGTTACATGGATGTTGAAATATGCTGAAGAGTTTGAGCGAATATTGCTGCCAACTGGCAGTCTTGTTCTTGAGTTGGGCAGTACTTGGTTTCGTGATATACCTGAACGTTCAGTTCATAACTATCAACTAATTTCTAAATTATGCTCCCAAGAAAGCTGGCATCTTATCCAAGAATTTTACTGGTACAATCCAAATCTACTAACAACTCCTAATGATTGGACAGAAAGAGAATATATACGATTTAATGATTCAATTAGCATCATTTGGTGGCTTTCTAGAACAACACATCCTCAAGTAAATACCTCCCATATTTCACAGTACAGAAATTCACTAACAGGGAAATTATCTAATTTGTTACTGTTTGATGATGTAGCAGAAGATGCTGCTTACCTCAGCCGATGCTACAAAGCTGGCTTAGAACCCCAATCAAACCGTTTTCCGTCAACATTTCCTGATTTTTTCATACGCTTATTAACTAAGCCTAATGATACTGTTTTAGACCCATTTGCAGGAAGTTGTACAACAGGAAAGGTTGCTGAATCTTTAGGAAGAAAGTGGATATGTATTGAAGGAAAAGAATCATCATTAAATAGTGGTATTTTGCGATTTGATTTAGTGTAAACCAACAATATTTAAAGTTTATGTCTAACACGAAAATTGCTATTATTGCTGGTGCCCCCGGAGTCGGTAAAACAACTATTGCACGTCGAACCTGTGAGACTATTCAAGAGCGGCTTGAGTGTATTGTTGTTCATATTGAAGTGGATGATGTGAGATGGATGATATTAGGTGATAACTCCGATTGTAGTCCTCATCCAATGTGGCTAAAGCTTGTTGAAAGCATAGTCAATAGGGCAATGACATTTGCAGAAGTGGTTATAATTGAGGGACTTTTTTATGAATCTAGAACAGTCGAACGCCTCCTCATCCGCTATCCTGACGCAAAAATATTCATGTTGGAGGCTTCCCTAGAAATATGTTTAGAGCGCAATCGAAATCGAGAAGTTATATCTGAGCGTTTAAATGATGAAGAAATAAAGAGACTGCATCTTCTTACTCGTCCAACTTCATGGAAGAGGTTAAATGCAAATCTGCCAATAGAAACTTTAGCAATCCAACTTGTCAGCCAAATTTTATGACATTGATTTACGAGTACGATTACTTAGATATTAACCAGACACAATGGCTAGTAGAAAACGAGATAGATCCATTGTTAGTCAAGTCTCCTCTCTATAGAGGTACCTATCCTAGTGGTGCGAGGTTCAAGTTTGAAATGACTAATTGTGGGGACTATGGTTGGATATCAGACCAAAATGGACAACGTTACCAGCAAACTCACCCAATTACAGGAGCAAAATGGCAACCAGTACCGCCAGTAATTAAGCGCATTATGCACACTGAGGGAGCCAAACTATATCCAAGCTTTGAGGTGCAAAGTGTTTTGATTAATGTTTATAAATCATGTGATACTTACCCGATTATGAGCTTCCATCAGGATATAACCGAAGAAAATAAGGAAGCACCAATAGTATCCTTAAGTTTTGAATTAGGAGGAGACTTTTACGTCGCAGGTTTGTCTCATCCTGGTCGCGACTACCCACCTACTGACCCATCTGTACAAAAATTTTTGGTAAAGGATGGCACTTTAATTATTTTGGCTGACGAACATAGGCTAGCTTATCATGCCTTTGGTACACTTCATCCATTTGTATCTAGAACACTCTTTACTCGTCGGATTAACCTGACTGCACGAATGGTATATTTACCCAACAAGAAGGCAAGTGATGACAAGGATGAAATTAGCGTCCTATAAACATAGGATTTTAATCAATAAAACACAATCAAGATAAAAATATGAAAACTCAACTTTTGTCTCAGCTAAATCCATTAACTGAAATATTGATCGCTTCCCATATAGAGGCTAACGAGTACCTATTTAACACAAATCAACAAGGATTAATCAAATACTTAATTTCTATTGGAGATCCCGGCGATAGTGCACCATCTGGTTTTTGCCAAGTACCTCTCCGCCTACGTCTCGAGTTTCATGATCTAGAAAAATCGAACAATGATCTCAACTCTGTTTTACCTACATATGAGAACATAGCTAAAGTTATTGATTTCATAAATTCAATTGCTAATTGGAATGGTGCGATGTTGATTCATTGTCACGCAGGAATAAGCCGCTCCACAGCCATTGCTTTAATAGTATGGGCTTACTTACTCGGTTCTGGTGGAGAGGAACAAGCTTTAGCCTATGTGTTAACAGCTAGACCTCAAGCTAGGCCCAACCGATTGATTGTCAAACTTGGAGATGAACTTTTGAATCGAAGGAGTAAGTTAATACAACTCCTAGATTCTACATGATTGTTTCTTTTATCGGATTAATCGATGAGCCCTAAATTGACAGATATTTTCGTTTGAACAAGAGCAGTATAGCCTTTAAAAGCTAGTTTCTTGGTTGATTCAATTTTTGAAGTAACAAAACCATGATAAAAATTCACACTCAATTATTTCAGGCAAAACGGTGGCTCGAACGTTATCGAGGAGTTCAACCTGTGTTTGCGTGCGTTTTTGGATTTACTGCAACAGGG
>NZ_JACJUP010000130.1:0-9563 GCF_014748295.1 Planktothrix sp. FACHB-1355
TTTGGACATAAGGCGGCTATATTATTTCACCTCAAGAGGTTTTTGCCGTTTCGCTCTCATTGCTAAAATAGGCGTTTCCGATCCCCTAAAATCGATTGATTCGCTTTCATATTAGTGCGATCGCACTAAATCGCACTGTATCCGAGATTATCTGAGCTTATCGGAGCGGGGAAATAATCCTCATAAACCGGGTTTCTCCTGGTTTATCGCAACGGCTCTTGCGGATTTATGGGAAAAAATGCTTGTTCTGTTACAGTTGAGTTCGATGGTGGGTGACGGCACGAGAACTAAATTATCGATCGAATGTAGGGGCGGGGTGACCCCGCCCCTACTTATCGCCCGTGCCTAACCCACCCTACGATTAGATAAGTTTGTATTATCACCACAAAAACGGGAGAGCCACCCAAAGAAACCCGATTTCTTCTCACCGACAAAAAATTGAGCGAAACCCTAGCGCGGCGGCTGTTCCTGGTAGATAAACTCTGTGCCGGGAACCGAGGTGTTTCCTTTATAGGAATTGAAAGAAGGTAGTTGAAGCAAGGAACTATTATAGGGATTAGGCAAATCTGGAGTGCGAAGGTACGGATCGCTCGATGTCTGTTCTCTTAGGACATTCTTGTATAGTTGGTGAATTGCTTTAGCATCGCTGTTAATTTCATTTTCCACATAAGGGCCGAAAAGCAAATTTAACTGCCGTTCAATAGAACGATTTCTGAAAGCTTCTCTATCGTGGCTGAAGAAAGTGCGATCGAATAATTCATCAATACCGTAACTTCTTGGACTGATGTATGTTCTGCGTGGGTTTAAGGGTTCTGCATTTGCCTGAGAAGCAAACGCAAACAGGGTACAAAAGGTACTCACCATCGCAGCACCTATAAGACCGCTACGCCGTATACTCATAACTTTCACCCTCACTTTTCCCAAATATTAACCTATCTTTGGGTCTAAGATCGTTGTTGGCTCTTTCTAATTATCAACTGTAATGACCAGTGGAATCAAACAGTCAGGCGATTTAGCTGTTATTTCGGTGACTTCGGATCTCTCGACGCTGCGCCAGCAACTTCTAGATTTATTCTGCCAACTGGCTTATAAAGAAGGCGATTTTCTTCTCTCTTCCGGTCAGCGTAGCACTTATTACATTAATGGTAAATTGGTAACGCTGCATCCTCACGGAGCTTTGGCGATCGGACGTATTTTGTTATCGATGTTACCTACGGATACTGAGGCAGTAGCAGGTTTGACTTTGGGTGCAGATCCGATCGTCTCTGCCGTCAGTGTAGTTTCTGCTTATGAAAATCGTCCAATTCCGGCTTTGATTATCCGCAAAGAAGCCAAAGGACACGGTACGAAAGCATACATCGAAGGCCCGGAATTACCGCAAGGTGCAAAAGTGGTGGTTTTGGAAGATGTGGTGACGACTGGCGGTTCGGCGCTGAAGGCAGTTGAGCGACTGCGAGATGCGGGATATGTGGTTGAGGAAGTGATTTCGCTGGTGGATAGAAAACAGGGTGGTGCTGAGTTATACCAATCTGTTGGGTTGAAGTTTGAGGCGGTGTTTGCGATCGGGGAGATTCAGGAGAGATATAAGCAATTGAAAGTTTAAACTAAAGTTGGAAATTGCTAATTCTAGCCGTGATTTGAAAGGCACGGCTAGATGAGGATATTTATAGTAATGCAGGTGATAAAGTAGTGTTGATGATAGTATATAATTGTATAATTTAAATAAGAAAGCGTAAAGTAGAATTTTCAGGAAAAAATAGTAATGGCACAAACACCAGATAATGAAAACAAAAGGGTGAGATGGACAGATGAAATGCTGGACAAATTAGCCTCAGATGTTTCGGAACTAAAAGAAACTGTTTCGGAACTAAAAGAAGGCGTTTCGGAACTAAAAGATAGCGTAGATGGTGTGAGGATTACAGCGCAGGCTTTGTTACAATTAGCAGCGCAGCAACAGCAAGAAAATGAAGCTAGAAAAGCTGAATTAGCAGCGTGGAAACAAGAAAATGACCGCCGTTTTAACGAATTGGAAGAGTGGAAACGAGAAAGCGATCGCCGTTTCTATACGTTACTAGATGAAGTGCGTTATTTGAATAGAAGAGGCGATCGTAATAATGGGGAAAGTCAGCAATGAAAGTGGTAAAGTAGTGTGGAAGATGGGAAGATAATTAAATAATTTCGATGGAGTCAGTCAGGTGGGAATTGGAGGAGAAAATATTTATGACACCAACTCCAAATAATGAAAACAGAAGGGTTAGATGGACAGATGAAATGCTGGACAGTTTAGCTACTGATGTTTCGGAACTAAGAGAAAGCGTTTCGGAAATGCGAGAAAGTATCTCGGAAATGCGAGAAAGTATCTCGGAAATGCGAGAAAGTATCTCGGAACTAAGAGAAAGTTTTTCTGAAGTCAGAGAAAGTGTTTCTGAAGTTCGAGATAGCATAGATGGGCTGAGAATTACAGCGCAAGCATTGTTACAGGTAGCAGCGCAGCAACAGCAAGAGAATGAAGCTAGAAAAGCTGAAATAGCAGAGTGGAAAGAGGAAAGCAATCGCCGGTTTTATACATTATTGGAGGAAGTGCGTTATTTAACTAGAAAAGTCGATCGTAATAATGGGGAAAGTCAGGAATAAACGTCGTGAAGTGTTTGCTATAGCTAACCAATAAGTAAGGTAAAATACTATGATTACTGCTACAAATATTAAACATTGAAGTGATAAATTTATATCCCAGGATTATCTGATGTTAAGCTTTACTGATGGAATACATAATAATTTTCAGCGTAATTATAGAGATAAATTAGCAAAATCACGAATAGCTCTACGGTATTGATTATTATTAAAAAATAAATCTCCGTTGTTGTGTTTTGCACCTGGAACTAACAGCAATTGTTTGCGATAAGATGCAGCTTTATAAAGTTTTTCGCTCATTGTATAAGGAATCATGGGATCGTCAACACCATGAACGAATAAGGCAGGTATTCGTAAAGATTTAACTTTCTTAATAGAGTCAAAGCGATTAGTTAAAAGTAACGAGATTGGAAATATCCGAAAGTAAGGGTAACGGGCGATTTGATTTGCCATAGAAGTGAAGGAGCTTTGGACGATTAATCCCGCTGCTTCTGGGTGTTTTATAGCTAAATCAATAGCAACTGCGCTTCCTAATGAATGACCGTAAATAAAAATGCGATCGCTAGGAATTTTTTGCTGATTTACGAGATAATTCCAAGCTATTTCTGCATCTTGATATAATTGTGATTCTGTTGGGAAATTACCTTTGCTTTTGCCGTATCCTCGGTAATCAATTAAGAAAACTGAAAAACCTAATTGCTGAAAGCGATAAGCTTGGTTAATGTTAGAACCAATATTTAATCCTCTGCCGTGTAAATAAAGTAAAGTTCCTAAGTTTGATTTTTTAGCTTGTATCCACCAACCGTGAATTTCACCGCCACCTAAATTTTTAGGTACTGGTAAATAAATATTTTTGTAATTTATCTTGTAGAAGTCAGGAGTTTTCTGAAAATTATGTGTTGGTAGGAAAATCAAGCGTGGCTGTACAAAGAATAGGATAACGCAAATTAACGTATAAACAATGAATAAAGTTGAGCATATTTTGAAAAAAAGTTTTCGTTGAGATTTTCGCATATTTACTCAACAGCGGGGTAAGCGATGCCACTATTATACTCGTATACTAGAACATAACTGCGAATAAAGTTTTCATCAATGGGACGATTATCTGAAAGTTTGATTAACTTAGTTTGTGGGAAAGGTTCAGGTAATTTGTGACAATGAGAAATAACATATAATGTTTTTACTCCTATTTCTCCATTTTCTTTCTCCCACAAACCTTCATTTTGAGTTGATGGTAGGCATTTTTCAAGTAGGTTATTTGTCAGATGAGTGTTTGGTTTTGGATCTAGTTCAACTAACTCTAAAATAGCCTCATATCTAACCAAACTATCTTCACCTAAAGCAAAATAAATTTTGCGGTGTCCGTGAGTTTTTACAGCTAATTCAGCAGATGTCCATTTTAAATAGGAACGAAAAGTAATCCGTTCTTCAGGGTTTTTGTTACTGGCATCTTCAAGATGTTGTTGATAATTACGGCAAAATACAGCACAATTTGGAGTAGTTTTGATTTTTGATTGTAAACTCATTTTTAAGATATCCTTAGTAGTTAAGGTGGGCAATGCCCACCCTACTATATTAACCTTGAACTACTGGCTCTTTAGCCAAAAACTTCTCCAATTCTTCTAATGCTTCGGCGTCAACTTTTGTCTGCATCGGGCAGAATTTCGGGCCGCACATCGAGCAGAATTCAGCGGTTTTGTAGATATCTGCTGGGAGAGTTTCGTCGTGATATTCTTTGGCTCGATCGGGATCTAATGCTAACTCGAATTGGCGGTTCCAATCGAAATTGTAACGCGCTTTGGAGAGTTCATCATCGCGATCGCGTGCGCCCGGACGACGGCGGGCAATATCGGCAGCATGGGCAGCTATTTTATAAGCAATTAACCCATTTCGCACGTCTTCTGCATTCGGCAAACCTAAGTGTTCTTTTGGTGTTACATAGCACAGCATCGCCGTACCGTACCAACCAGCCATCGCCGCACCGATCGCAGAAGTGATATGGTCGTAACCGGGAGCAATATCTGTTACCAATGGCCCCAGCACGTAGAAAGGTGCTTCCGAACACTCTTCCATTTGCTTCTTGACATTAAATTCAATTTGATCCATCGGTACGTGACCTGGCCCTTCCACCATCACCTGTACGTTATGTTCCCAAGCTTTGCGGGTGAGTTTGCCCAGAGTTTTCAATTCCGCAAGTTGGGCAGCATCCGAAGCATCGTGAGTGCAACCGGGACGGAGAGAATCGCCTAAACTGAAAGAAACATCGTATTTCTTGAAGATTTCGATGATATCTGCGAAGTGGGTGTAGAGAGGATTTTGTTTGTGGTGATGCAGCATCCACCGGGCGATGATACCGCCACCGCGAGAAACTATTCCGGTAATGCGACTTTTCACCAAAGGCAAGTATTCAATTAGAATACCCGCGTGAATCGTCATGTAATCTACGCCTTGTTGGGCGTGCTTTTCGATGATGTGCAGAAAGTCATCCGGCGTCAAATTTTCCATTTTGCCGTGAACGCTTTCTAATGCTTGGTAAATCGGAACAGTACCGATGGGAACTGGGGAAGCGTTGATAATGGCAGTGCGAATTTCATCCAAATTACCGCCGCCGGTGGATAAGTCCATCACGGTATCGGCACCGTATTTCACCGCTTGTTTCAGTTTAGTCAGTTCTTCCTCAATACCGGAGGAGTTGGGGGAAGCGCCGATGTTGGCGTTAACTTTACACTTAGAGGCGATGCCGATGCACATGGGCTCTAAGTTAGTGTGATTGATATTGGCGGGGATAATCATTCGTCCCCGTGCCACTTCGTCGCGAATCAAGTCAGCTGGGAGATTTTCCCGTAGGGCGACGTGTTGCATTTCTTCAGTGATAACGCCTTGGCGGGCGTAGTGCATTTGAGAAACGTTACTTTGCCCGCGACGCTTCGCTACCCATTCGGTACGCATATTAATTTCCTCGAATAAACAGCTTCCCTCCGCCGGTATTACCCGGACTCAGGTGCAAAGGGTTTGTTCTCAGCCCGGTTTGAGGGGCACCCCTAGCTATGGCTGTTGATTGTAGCATCCGTTTGGGTTACATAGAAGCAAGTATGAAAATCTTAATGGGTGTGTTTGCGAAAAAGTAACGGTAACGGTATATTCGTGGCGGAATCGCTGTGCTTGAAAATCTGCGATCGCTATAAAGTAATTTTAGGCTGTAAATTTCTTGATGGAAAATGCCATATTTTTCCTTTTTATTTTTTTTAGCAGTTATGTATTGCTGCCACGAAAATTGGTATTCTGCAATACTCGTGTGAGTTTTGGAACGGCACGGCTCAAAAACAAGTTTGGACAACTTCTAATTTACAGAGCGAAATATCCGGATAGGTAATTTACTTGGAGGAATATGCTGTTGTAACAATTCGATTAACTCATTGATAGTCAAACAAAGGGAGAATTATTGTGGCAACTATTGCTAGTCCAACCCTAACTTTAACTCCATTTACTGAGGGCGGTCAACAAAAGGTAAAAATTGAAGTTAAATACAATGTAACTTTCACTGCCAATGAAGTTATTTTACAGACAGATGGGTTTAAATTCCAAGAAGTCATCCAGGTATTGGGAGTAGATGCGCCTAGTCCAGTAGATCAAGTTTTGGTAAGCAATATTCTACCAACTCAAGACATAACCATACCGGGTGCAGGAGTTGCTGTTTCCCGGACACGTACAGCCAAGGCACTGAGAAAAGATCTGCAAGAAGATCCAACGACAGGAGATGCTGATGAGATCCGCTGTAGCATTCAAATTATACCTGTTGCTGCTAGCGCATTCACAAATACAGTGTCTTTAGCAGGGTAATCTTTGCGCTGGATGAGGGTTAATTCTGGTAAGTAATATGGGTTGATAATATGGGGTTGCCGCTCAGGCAACCTCATTCTTATATCTATTTCTAGATTTTATTCTAAATTCATTTCTTCTAAAGTCATTTGAATATTTCTTGAAACCGTGCAAACTCATCATCTGTTAACAGCTGTCTTTCTGCTTTGCTGATTTTGAGTTTATGAGCTTTATTATAAAGTTCAAAAGCCAGATCGATCGCACTACACCAAACACCAAACTCTGCCAACGCCCCGCCAGAGGGTTACATTTATCGACGATCGCTTGCCATAGCCTAGTCTGTTGTGCTACTGAAGGCGATCGCACCTAATCGTCTAACCTGGGTTTGCAGTATCGATCGTAACCTTGCAGTCAAGCTGCTTTTACTTGGGAGTCGGAGAGGCTTGTGACCTAGATCACAAGCATTATAAGGACAAACTCACATAGAAATACAGTTTAAAAGCACCGGATTTATACGTAATGTTCACAAAAGCTTAAGGTAGCCAATCACGCAGCGAACTAGGAAAACAAGGAATAATTTACTTATTCCTGATTCTTACTGCGGTCATATGCTAGAACAACCTCAAATCCCCAATCATCAACTTCAAATCGAACTTAGCATTTGTCAGGCTAATAAAAATACGATTTTAATTATCGACGATGCTATTAGTAATTTAGAATTTTTGCGCGAAATTCTCATCAATTTAGATTTTAAGCTATTGTTTGCGACCAATAGCGAAACAGCTATTTATCAAGCCGAATATTACCAACCAAATCTTATACTTTTGGATACAACATCACCAATTATTGACGGCTTTGAAACTTGTCGTCAGTTAAAATTAAATAAACTTACTAAAAACATCTCTGTGGTCTTGATGACTGAAAAAGCAGAAACGGAATGCAAAATTAAAAGCTTTAAACTTGGAGCGGTTGATTATATTACAAAACCCATACTGCCAGCAGAACTTTTAGCTAGAGTTACAACCCACCTAACTATCCAGAACCTGCAAAAGCAACTGGAAGAGCAAAATGTACGCCTGCAAAAGCAGATGGAGACAGAGCGGTTGATTGCTTCTATGCAAGAGCGTATCCGTAAATCTTTGAACTTAGAAGAAATTCTCAATACAACTGTAAATGAAGTACGGCAGTTTCTCCAAACGGATCGCGTGATTATCTACCAATTTAAATCTAAGCACAGCGGATTTGTAGCTGTAGAATCTGTTAGCCCAGAATGGACATCTGTTTTAGAAAACGCAAGTATAGATTCCTACATTACAGAAAACTTATTCAATTTTTATAGAGAAAGAGAGGATAAAGACATAAAAAATATTTATCCAGGTGAATTTAACCGTTGCTATGTTGACTTATTAACTCGTTTTCAAGTCAAATCAGACTTAGTAGTTACGATCCGGCAGGGAGAAGAATTATGGGGATTGCTGATCGCTCTTCAGTGTTCGCGCTCGCGACAGTGGCAGCAAGTAGAAATAGATTTACTCAAGCAATTTGTTACGCAAGTGGGAATAGCTATTCAACAAGCTCAACTTTACGAAGAATTGAAGATGGCAAATCGAAAATTGCGTCGCATTGCCAATTTAGATAGCCTGACGCAGCTAGCAAATCGCCGTCGATTTAATGCTTACCTAAATCAAGAATGGCGGCGTTTGCAAATAGAAGAATCTGACGAATTCAACTTTTGTAAGAGCGCATTGCCTTTGTCTTTAATTCTTTGCGATGTCGATTTTTTTAAACTTTACAATGACACTTACGGACATCTAGCAGGAGACTTCTGTTTGCAGCAAATCGCCCAAGCTATTCAAGCAGCGGTGAATCGTCCGGGTGCTTTGGTAGCTCGTTACGGGGGAGAAGAATTGGCGGTAATTTTGCCAAACACAAAGCCAAGGGATGCGTTTTACTTAGCCGAACAAATCCGCAGAAGAGTAAAAGCGTTGAAAATCAGTCATACCAGATCCCCAATCCGCCAGTACGTTACTCTTAGTTTGGGGGTTGCTAGCACGGTTCCCAGTGATGTATCTTCGCCTGCAAAGCTAGTAGTTGCGGCTGATAAAGCTCTCTATAAAGCGAAAAAGCAGGGTCGCGATCGCACTTATATAATAGGGCTGGAAGACTGCCGCTGCTCGCATTAAGAATTAGGGATATCGAGGAATCTGCGGCGAACAGCAAATCAAAGCCGATCGGGGCTTCAGCTCTGATTTTAAGCTCATTAGCTTGTAATTTTGAAAATTAACCTCTTCTGGCGCGAGCAATTGGATATCATAGGTAAGGATTTTTACCTGTTAGCTTGAAAATCTACTTATGCAAACAACCAAGTCGATCGGTAAAGTCATCGCTGGCGCAATGCTATCCTTGACTGTGGCAATCATAGGGGGACAAGTTGTACAGGGGAGCGAAAACCCTGTTTCTCTTGTAAAGACTACTTGCGTTGGTAGTGGCCCCGGTCGCTGGCGTCCGGATAGGGAAGATGTTGCTATTGGCAGAGCGGTCTATAAAAGTTTGATGAATCTGAGTCCGAGTAATGGCTCTGCCGCTGTTACTTGTAGAATCAGACCAGAAAATTCCGAACCCAAATTTCAAACTCTTCAGCTGGAATTTGGTATGCTGGACCGAGATACAACCAGTCCTCCCAACACTGTCAATATTTACTTGGATGGGCGGCAAGTTGCTACTCGAACGGTGACAGCGGCGCAGACAGCCTCTTTGTTATTCAATGTTGTCGGTGTTAGCAATGTTTCGATAGAAACCATCTGCTCTAGTTCTTCTGAATACTGTAGCCGGGTTTATTTTTTTAAAGCTTCCCTGGAGCGTATCCCTCAGCCGGAGCGCCTGAATAGATCTGAGCCACAGCGTCTCAACGTCCCCGAGCCACCACCGCTGAGAAAATAGCGGTAAGGTTTTAAGTAGACTTGTTGAATTTGAAATTCTATGACTTGTGGCGTGGGATTATCAAAGTCAAACCAATTTTCTCACTACTTGAAGCCCATGAAGCCCAAAATTACTAACATGGTGGCATGGCAGCAAGCCGAACTACTGATGCAACCTGCCTTTCTCCGCGTCAT
>NZ_JACJUP010001300.1:0-1816 GCF_014748295.1 Planktothrix sp. FACHB-1355
TGCGGGAATATCGCCAGACCAATCCGGAAGGGACGATGGTTCTGTATGCTTCCAAGACGGCTTTTTATAACGATGTGGTGCAAGTTCTGGATAAAATGCGGCTCTTTGGGGGCGATCGCGTCGCCTTGGCAACCCTACCGGATACACCCAATCGAGCGATCGATTCGCCAGTTCCTTCTCCTACTCCAGGTTTAACACCTTATTCCCCCGGACTCACTCCACCCGCTACAAACACTCCCGGTTTGACGCCAAACACAGGCACAGGCACAAATACTCTCCCCTACAATCCCTACAACCCCTACGCGACGCCCAACCCCGCACAGCCACCCGGAACGCTTACTCCTTCTCCCTCTGTTCCCGGTAGTGGAGTTTTAACACCTACTGTTCCGCCTTCGGGAGTAGTTCCCCAAGCACCGGGAACAGTGCCGACTCCCGGAACTTCAACCGAGTAAAAGTCAAAAGTCAAAAGTCAAAAAAAAGAAGCTAAAATTAAGGCTTTTGTGAAATTAACAACGTCATAAATAATCAACCTGGTGACTATATCTATTCCGAAAGATAGATACATCTTTCTTTTTGATTAGCTAAGGTCTTGATTTGAATTTAGATTGTCAATTCTCAAGTTTTAAATGGGGTTTTGCTATGAATTTAATTGCAATTTTAATGGCTTGGCTTGTAACTTCTGTGAGCTTGTTCATCATTTCTAAATTGCCGCTGGGAGTAGAAATAGATGGATTTAATAAGGCGCTGACTTCGGCAGCAGTTTTTGGAATTTTAAACGCGCTTTTACAACCAGTTTTAAAAGTTCTGTTTTTTGTACCGAACTTGCTAACTTTATTCTTACTGCAATGGCTGTTCTTAGCTGCGATTAATGCCATCATTTTTGGATTGGCAGCTTGGTTAGTAGAAGGATTTCGCTTGCGTTGGGGTTAATGGAAGTGCTTTTTTCGGTGCGATCGCACTCGGTCTCATCAATTCCTTGATTTTTAGATTGATTTATTGATTAGTTAGTAATTAGCCATTAGTCCTTCTTAAGGAAGTCGATGACTAATGGCTAAATTTGATTGCAGTTCGCTTCATCCAAACATAGGCATTAGCCAACTCCGACCTTTAGAGGTAGATCCATTTATACCAATGAGCAGATGGAAGAGCCTATCTTGCGTAGTTAGGGTAGTTATTGAAGGTGTTTTGATTGCGCCTTAACTTAAAACTGCGTAATTTGGGGCAACTTTAAATATTGCCGTGCCAAATAATAGATAGATCGGAGGAAGTTTTAATATGGATTTCGTTGATATTTTGGTAACTTGGTTGGTCACTGCTTCTAGTTTGCTGATTCTGACCAAACTGCCGTTGGGAATTGAAATTGATAACCCTGGCATAGCTTATATTTCAGCAGCGGTTTTTGGGATTATCAACTCGCTGATTACATTTTTTGTGCTGACAGTACCTAATTTCTTCACATTTGGCATATACGGGTTTTTTGCGAAGGTATTCACATTGGGTTTGTTTTCATTTCTCATCAATGCGATCGCTTTAACTTTAGCGCGTCGATTCGTCACTGGCTTCCGTTTGGAAAAGGGAATTATAAGTGCTGTATTTGTGGCGATCGCACTTTCTTTGGTAAGCAGTTTAATTACAAGTTTTGTTGTCGGTCAACCAGCCGCAATTGCGTAAGCGCTTTCGATCTGAATTGGTTACAGAGAAACCCGGTTTCTTCAAGAAACCGGGTTTCTGCGGTCTATCAATATAGATCTCAGATCGAGTCCGGTTGCATCGGTAGTATATGAGTGATGCGAAATGTTATCTGTGGAGATCGGGG
>NZ_JACJUP010001301.1:0-1807 GCF_014748295.1 Planktothrix sp. FACHB-1355
GGCTGTCAGTGTTGAGATGAATTGCGAGTGAGTTGAGGAGTGTAGTCTGACTATATTTGAGCGCAGCGAAAACCAGGAAGACTACAACGACGAAACGAGCTTGCATATTTTGTTTTGGTTGACACAACTATAAAAATATGTGTGGTTATGATTCATTGGGTGTACGGTTTGTAGATTGCCCTCACTGCCAGAGACAGCATGATAGAGACATCAATGCTGCAATCAATATTAGAAATGAAGGTTTGCGATTATGGGCGTTAGGAACTAGCGCTTCTGCCCAGGGAGGGGATATAAGACCAAAGTCATCAGGACGTAAAAAATCTATGGCGGCAGAGGCAATCCCCCGTGAATTGGGAAGCCCACACCCTATCTGTACTCAGATGGGTGTTGGGTAGTTCACATAAGTAGTCAGTATTAACACGAAAAAGCTTGCACTAAAGTCCAAAGATGCGATCGCTCACACAAGTCGATCGCCCATGTTCGCTCAAGATCGAGTTGATATCTCCGGCTGCTGAGAAAAGTCGGAGATCAGCTAAATTTAGGGCTATTATAAGAAAAATCCCAAAAGACAAAATTAACGATGAATCAGAATGACTTCTTATTTTCCCCTCCCGTCGATTTGACCAATTGTGACAAAGAACCTATTCACATTCCGGGATTGATTCAGCCTCACGGAATCCTTTTTGCTTTGCAAGAACCTCAACTAAAAATCTTACAAGTTAGCCACAATACTTCGGAAATCCTCGGTATTCATCCCCAGGAATTATTGGAAGAAAAATTACAAACCTTTCTCGACTCGCAACTAATTGAGCAGATTCAGAAAAAATTAGCTGAAGGGCTGGGAACAATCAATCCACTCAAGTTATCTATCAATACTCAAAAAGGAGAACTGTTCTTTGATGGCATTCTCCATCGTTCTGATGGTGCGCTAATTCTTGAATTAGAACCCGTTACTTCCAAAGAATTTAGTAATTTTTTTAGCCTTTATCATTTAATTCAAGCGCCCATTACTAAAATCCAAAAAACAACCACTTTGAATCAGCTATGTCAAGCGATCGTGGAGGAAGTGCGAAAACTGACAGGGTTTGACCGCGTGATGGTCTATCAATTCGATGCGGAAGACGCGGGTACTGTCATCGCTGAAGATAAATTAGAGGAATTGGCTTCTTATCTTGGCTTACACTATCCAGCTTCAGACATTCCCCGCCAAGCAAGGCATTTGTATGGACTCAATTTGCTGCGATTAATTCCGGATGTGAATTATCAACCTGTAGAACTATTTCCTGTTGATAATCCAGTTACCGATCGACCGCTAGATCTTAGCTTTAGTGTTTTAAGAAGTGTTTCACCTATCCATATTGAGTATCTCAAAAATATGGGTGTGGGGGCTTCAATGTCAATCTCGTTAATTCGGAACCAAAAACTCTGGGGGCTAATTGCTTGTCATCATCAGTCACCAAGGTATGTTTCTTATGAAATCCGTACTGCTTGTGAGCTTTTAGGAAAAGTTATGGCTTTAGAATTAGCTTCTAAAGAAGACAACGAGAAATTGGATTACCGAATTCAGTTAAACTCGATTCAGTCTAAATTTGTTGAAGCTATTTCTCAAGAAGAGAGCTTTGTAGATGGTTTACTCAAGGAGAGAAGTAATTTACTAGACTTAGTAGGCGCTCAAGGGGCAGCTATTTATGCCACTGAAAGTTTAACCCTCATCGGTCAAACGCCTGAGTTAGCTGATATTCAAGAGCTAATCAATTGGTTGGCAACAACCAACGATCGAGATATTTTTAATACGGATTGTTTACTT
>NZ_JACJUP010001302.1:0-1804 GCF_014748295.1 Planktothrix sp. FACHB-1355
TCATTCTCCTCCGTTCCCTCGTAGGGAAGGGGGGTTGGGGGGGTGAGGTTTTCTTCCACAAACACCCGCGCTAAACTTTTGAGTGGATGTTCCCCCGGTCGAACAATTAAAATCGGCCAAGTCTCGCTGCCAGATAATCTTTGTCCTAATTTTAATTGATAAAGTAATCCGGCTTTCACTACAGAAGATTTACCGCTACCAGAAGCACCCATTACTGCCAGAAAATTACTTTCTCTGACTTTATCCAATAGCAAATCTGTCAGTGCTGTCCGACCTTTAAAATATTTGGCATCTTCATCATTGAAATCAAAAGCTTGCAATCCTTTATAAGGACAAACTCCCGCCATTAAAACAGCACGTTCTATCTTTTCTTTTTCACCAGTCAGAATAATCTCGCCGCCGGAATTATGAAATATCGGACGTTGGCGCGATGTTGCCAATTGCTTGTTGATAAAATCGACTAAGCTATAATTCGTTACCCAACTTTCCGCATGATTTTCTGGTTTCAAACCTTGCAATAACGCACTTGTCAAAATGCCATGTTCGCCGCCTACTTCTTCGTAAGCTACCTCGAAATCTCGCGATGCAGCGATCAAACATCTGTCCCGCGCTTTCCCTCGACTACCTGGGTCTGCTTCGGCAAAGTTGAGTAATTCGCCGCTATGACAGCAATCCAACCATACTATCTGCTGTCGTACCGGACTTTCCTGCAATAATTGGCGCAACCATTGTAGCGATAGTCCCCATTTTCCGCGCAATGGGTTAGCTTCGGATGTCCCTAGAAAACCTTCGGTGACGCCGCCTTCGTGGGAACGCAACCCATGTCCGGCGAAAAATAGCAGCGCGGTATCGGGTATACTGCTGCTGGGGGGATTGAAGAGGTTGGCGATCGCTTTTTTTAAATCCTGCGCTTGAATTAAATTCCTGGGTGCGGGATCGGAATCTACTTGCCAAGAACCTTCGATATTAATAGCAGGTAAGCGCTGTACCCGAAAATTGCCGTAGGTTTCCAGAAATTGCGCTATTGCTTCTGCATCCGCCGCCGATTTCATCAAATGTCGCGGTTTGCTGGTGGGTTTATCCTTCAGCATTGGATAGCGATTAATACCTACTACTAAAGCTTCTCGGTTCATGGGTGCGCGATTCAGGTAATAACTCAAATTGCTAATAATTAATTTTGAGTCGATAAGGTGCGTCAGAATACAGAAATTTAGGAGTAACGATCGAGTTTATCCTTGTGACGCACTCTACTTAATCGCCGCAACTTGAGTTAATATATATACTTACGTAAAAATACTGCTTTGTGTAGAGCTATGAACGCCGTTGTTAACAATTCTTTACTGGCTCTGATGTTAGCGCTTAAGGATTTAGAATCTCCCTTAAGCGAAGATGAAGAATCAACTTTATCCGATGTCGCTGCACAACTTTCCCTCGACCCGGATGCTTGGGAATCCGATATCGAACCAACTTTGATGACGGTAATTGCAGCGAACCCAAACTTAAATCAATTATATCAATCTGCTAAATCGCAACTGGATAATGTCAATGGCAATATTCCAAAAGAGTTAATTCCCACTCAATCTGAAGTAGAAGAAATAATCCCACCGACGCCAGAAATAGCTACACGGGGTTTCGCTCCGGAGACGGACGAATCGGATTTTAAAAGCAATGAAATTAACAACATGGTCATCAGTATTTTGAGTAATCCCGCTCCAGTGGAAACCACCAAAAAGTTAGGTCGTTTCGAGCAACTCAAACAGTTCATTGGCGCGAAATAGTTTGAGAAATTTTTAACCGCAGATGA
>NZ_JACJUP010001303.1:0-1762 GCF_014748295.1 Planktothrix sp. FACHB-1355
GGCTCGTGAATTCCAGGGCAAATAATCACGCTCATCAGCTTAACGCCACAGTCAGCGGTTTACAAAATTTTTTTTGCGCCACTACTTACCTTTGATTTTAGCTTGTGCATTATACAGCTTTTTCTCGAATCATCTATTTATATATACAATTTTTTATATTTTCAAAACTATGTAAACTAACCGCTGTCAGAGGATTATTTAGGGCATCCTGATATTAAGACCTTACCAATATTTGCTTCTCTTGTGATGCTTAGTAAAAAAAGAAACTATATATAAAATTTTTATGAAACCAAGAAAATTATCTAGCAGTCTGGAAATATCGGGGGATTCACCATGAGGAAATTCTCCTATGGGATGCTGCATCTGTGGCTAGCGATCGGAGTTTGCTTCTTAATCAGTACACTTCTTTTCTCGTCAGGTCTAAAGCTACAAAAAGAGCAAATTATTTTTAGCCAAATAATTTTAAGCGCAGAAATACTAACTCTAATTCTTTTGGCGAGCGCATTTTGCGTCGCTCAACTCGGCTGGCGGCGCGTCAAGGAACTGGAAGCAATCAACCAAGAACTGCAAAAAGAAATCGGCGATCGCAAGCAAGTTTTAGATGAATTATCGAAATCTAAGCACAAATACCAATCACTTGTCAACTGGATTGATGGAATTGTCTGGGAAGCCGATGCACAGACTAAAAAATTTACCTTTGTCAGCCAAAAAGCCGAGCGATTGCTGGGCTATCCGGTTAAAACTTGGTTTGAGGAGGCAAACTTCTGGAAAAACCATATCCATCCAGATGACCGAGAACAGGTACTTAACTTTTGCCATCAAAACATTCAAAGCAAAAAAGAATACGATTTGGAATATCGCACGATCGCAGCCGATGGGCGGGTAGTGTGGTTGAGGAATATTGTCACGGTAATTAGGTCGAGCGATCGACCAGTAAAAATACAGGGAGTGATGGTAGACATCACCGCACAAAAGCAAGCCCAAACAGCACTGCGAGCAAGCGAAGAACGCTATCGTCGCATCATCGAGACAGCTAACGAAGGGATCTGGGTTCTCGACGCCCAAAACCAAACAATCTTTGCTAACAAAAAAATGGCAGAAATGTTGGGTTATACCATTGAAGAAATGTTAGGTATGCCGATATTTGCGTTTACAGATGAAGAAAATCAAGCTGGTGCTGCTGCCAAAATGGAACGCCATCGACAATGTATTCAAGAACAATACGATTTTAAATTCCGCCGCAAAGATGGTTCTGACCTGTGGACAATTGTATCTGCCACTCCCATCTGCGATCGAGACGGGCAATACATAGGCACATTGGGAATGATTACCGACATCACCGAGCGCAAGCAAGCAGAGGCAGATCTGCAAGAAAGCGAAGAAAAATATCGGCTCCTATTCTCAAATGAGTTAGATGCCATTATTCTTTTTGATATAGAAACAGGTCTTTTTTTAGATGTAAATAATTCTTTTTTACAAATGTACGGATATAGCAAAGAAGAAGCCCTAAAACTGACACCAGCGGATGTAAGTACCGAAGTAGAAAACACTTATTCTGCCATCAACAAAGCCAGCATTACAGGCAGCGCACATATTTTTATTCGATGGCATAAGAAAAAAGATGGCACGGTATTTCCGGTTGAACTTTGTGCGGGAACATTTATTTGGAAGAGTCGCAAAGTACTGGAGTTTAGACTAACCGCGCTTTAAGGCGCGGTTAGTCTAAACTCCTAGCAATCCAAAACCCCTCAGCTTCTAGCTG
>NZ_JACJUP010001304.1:0-1723 GCF_014748295.1 Planktothrix sp. FACHB-1355
TGCTTTATTATTGAAACTGGGCGTCAAAATTTCTGGTGCTGCACTCACTAAAGCAGTCAGCCAACGCTGCATCTGGGCATCTTCTTGCACGATTGATTCTATTGGCAAACCCAGTTCTCGCTGCTGCATTAACAAGTGGAAATGACTGCCCCAATTTATCCGCTCTAGTTGTTCTGGTGTTGTGAGCGAGCCCAACTGTTCCAAGTAGGTATGTTGAAACTTACGGGGACAAGTGGATAACAAGTTTAAGTGTCTTTGAGATAAGCGCATAGATTAGTAGTTGGTAGTTGCTAGCAGTCAGTAGTTAAGATAATTGGAGTCTTTTGGGTTAATGGTGAAAAGTGTTTATTTATGTTACATATATGTGATGATGGTGGGTGACGGCACGGTTTGTTAATTATTAGTTGAAACTGCTTAAGCGATCGCCCGTGCCTAACCCACTCTACGATCAGATCGATTTTTATTATCAGCACAAAAACGGTAGAGCCGACAATTGACAGCTGACAACTGACAACTGACTAATTTAATTTTTAGTCAAAACAAACACACTCCCCACATTGCCTCGACCGATCCGCAAATCTTCATCCAAATAGGTAATATCCAGCCAACCTTTTTGGTCGCGATTCTCAATTTTAAAGTCAATCCCAAAAAACTTTTTGCCTGTTTCAATTTGCTGGATATATTGATTTGGAGATTCATAACCGATCGCACGTTGCAAACCGCTAATGGCGCGATCGAATCTCACGTTAACCCGTCGTTCGGAAACCGGGGTGAAAGTAGCAGTAACGCTAATGATACCTTCCAGATAAGGCAAACCGCCAATTTCCGCGATATTGTAAATTTTGGCATCCTTGACGCGGACGCATTGATAAATTTGACCGAGTTTGAACAATGGCACGCTGTCAATGCCTAAAAGTTCGCTACTGGTAGTGTAAAGCAGTCGCCAGTTGCCGTCGAGTAAATCTGCCGCTTCCGTCGGTCGGGGGGTGGGGTTGCGGTCTTCCAGTTGGGCGACAAGAGAGAGTATAGCTTGTTTGTCAGCTGCGGTCGCCAACAAACCGCGATTTTTACCTGCGATCGCTTCTAGCAGTGATGCTTTGCCAATCATACCTGCATACCTCTTCTGAACTCCCCATCACTAAGGATACTTTAGGATTTAGGTATCGAGACGGTAGAATGAGGGGGAGTGGGGGAGCGGGGGAGTGGGAGAGAAAAGAACAACAGGTAACTTGCGATCGATAATCTTACGGCGGGAAGCCTGTAAAGCTAGAGCTAACAGTCGAATAGGTTAGTAACTGCTAAACTCTAATAGTCTCAATTTATAGTGTTTTGCCGGTCAAGCTCGTATGATATACAACCCCTCTCTACGGGAAGAACCAATCGATCAACCAGCTGCTGTGATTCCCATCAAGCAAGAAACTTCCATTTTGGATTGGTTAGAAGCTACAGGTCGCCTACTAGCGCGTGCTGAAGACGATGCTGAAGGATATTTAGATGAGGATGAAGAAATCGATCAACTCATGGGCGGCGATGACATTGTATATGACGAAGATTTGGATGATGATGATGACATCGTTGACGACATAGACTGATCCGATCGCACAAATATTTAATCCCGATTCGCCAATCACTGTCTGGTAGTCTCAATTTGTTGTGTGGAGTGAAATAGCAGTTCCGTGGATGCTAAATCATTAGATAGCCGATCGCTAAACTTCTCAGGAAC
>NZ_JACJUP010001305.1:0-1801 GCF_014748295.1 Planktothrix sp. FACHB-1355
TAGATAGGTTAGTAATCTGTAGATAATTCATGCTTAACTCCAACCTGCCTGAGCCAGAATTGCTCAAAACCCTTCTGCAACCGTTGTTAGAAGACTTTCAATATTGGTTTGGGCGATCGCGCGACCTGCTGGAAACAGAAGAAATTGCTTTCTTGAGTCGAGAGCAGCAATCCGACCTATTGGAACGGGTGAAAAACGCTCAAAATGAGGTAAGCACAGTCCATATGCTTTATAAAGCAACGGGCGGTCAAGCTGGCGTCGAAACGGCAACGCTAATGCCCTGGCACCGCTTGCTTATGGAATGTTGGCAGGTTGGGATGCGTTTTCGTATGGAGCAGTCTACCAAACAAAAACAAGACGAGTAGACGCAAAATAAAAATAGCTCCGATTCTGCACTTGCAGAAGAGTTGTAAATATATCATAAAACGCGCTTGTTTCCCTAAAAATTTTTGACCGTGCCTCAAAAACTTTCCAGCCCCTGTTTTTAAATGTGGAAAAAGAAAAAATTATGTCTCGTTAAATCCGCTCATTTAAGCCCCAGCCCCTAGCGCCTATTCCCTTTTTGACTTTTGACTGAGTGATTTTTGACTTTTTTAGAGACTGTTTGACTTGGAGGAAAATGTGATGTTGCACCTGCTTTATATTTTGGCTTTTACTATACTTGCCTTTTTAGCTGTAGGCAATCTCATCCGCAGTTTGATGAGTATAAGTGCGGATTACAATTACAGCAACTGGTCTGCAAGCGATCGATCGACTTCCCGCTCCCATTCTCGCCGAGTTAAGCAGGTGCCGCATCCAGAATTTTTGGATGAAGCTGGCAACGTGATTGACGAACCGCTTTTGGTAATGCGATCGATCGGCGTCGAAGATGCTCGTCAAAAATTAGAATCGCTTTACGAAAATCCTCCCGAAGCTAATGGCTAACTCTTAACCACATTGCAGCCAACTTGAGTTAATACAAACGATCTAATCGTAGGATGGGGGACGGCACGAGCGATAATTTCAGCGCTTTTAACCAATAATTGAGTTGCCGTGCCGTAACTCACCATCAGCTTCGTTGCCTTAACTCTTAAAGAAGGCAGCAACAGCCCATCGCCACCTCTTCATTTCGTTCAAATGGCAGAGAACTTGACCGTTAAAATGCCAGTATTATCGCCATAATTGGGTGTAAAATCATTGACTAGGAAAGTCAAAGTTTCATTCGCTTTGAGAACAATAGTCGTTTCTTGACCCACTTCAGTTACAGCACCAGTTGTCTTGTTCACTGCCAGCAGTGCAAATGTCGTGTTTTTGGGATATTTGAGGTACTGCTGAAATGCTTTCAAGCCCTCATTCAGAGGTGTCTGAATTTCCGGTGGGAAACCCTTCAATCCAGCGGCGGTACAATCTGGAATATCGGCTTTTGGTTTCCAAGTACCGGATGGTGTGAATTTATACGAGATATCTTTCGTTTGGCTGTTAGTAAATTCAACGCCTGCGTCGGAGTTGGTTGGCACTTCAAACTCTCCAGTTGTCGGGTCAAATACGGCAAACAGCCCGCCAGAGGTATGACTGAGCAGAATTTGATTGTCTTTTGAATTCGTAGCGCGATTGATAATTGATTGCCCATTATTGTAAACTACCCGCCGCTAATCGGAGTACCGATATAGCGGGGGCTTTCAATAGCCCTCAAACTACAGAATAGCTTGTTGCCTTCAGGTCGGTTTACAGACGACCCCACTAATTCAATCAACTTTGCACCATTAAGATCTGCATCCCCATGCCAACCACAATGCCCACATTTAAAAATTTTCCCACTCCG
>NZ_JACJUP010001306.1:0-1799 GCF_014748295.1 Planktothrix sp. FACHB-1355
CTGTTTTTCAACTAATTCAACTCGTTCTCCCAACCAAAACATATGAGAGCAATAGTTATTAATACAATAGCAAGCAAACTCTAAATCACCAGTTTCCAATCCACTTTGAAAACCCTGCAAAAACGGGGTAATAGTTTCCTTAGTATGCTCTTTCCAAGGTCTGATAAAAAGGTTAAATAGGTTATAGACTTTAGATTGAAGTTCTCTGGCATCAAATCTCTGTAACAGCCTCAAAGCTAGTTGCCCAGACTTGTATCCGGCATCCACTTTACCTATTATCGCACACAAGATCATGCCATAAAAAGCATAGGAAACAGCAGCTTGTGCCGAACAGCCGTGTTCGATACAAAAATTGACTTGAGTCAATACCAGCAGCGGCAAAATTTCTGGCTTTGCCATAGTAGCAGGAGCGACAACGCTTATGAGTAGGCGCAGAGTTGCTAGGTGATAGGGATCTGTCATAGCGGGAAGATTTTCTAAGTCTTCCAGTTCAGGCAAATCAACCACCCAACGATCGCTACTCGGCGGACTTGATAGACTAACACCTAGCATCTCCAGTGCTTGCAAGCCAGTATTCATGGCTGTAAGCATCTGGTTTTGAGCCATGTAAAACTGTATTTGGATCTCGTAGACTTTGATTTTATCGAGCAGGTTAGTGGCCTGTTGTAAAATGGTGTCAGCTAAAGTAGCCGATCGCTCAAAGTTAATATTCAAATATTCTACTTCTGCTGCTTCTAAATATAGATTCAATGTCAACTCGTAGTGACTTTGCCAACTATCTGCGCCCAGCAGTTCTAGCCCAACATTTAAATACCTGATAGCTGGTTCGTAAGCTGTCGCCGCCTTCGCTTTCTGACCCGCAATAAAATTTAACTCAGCCAACTCATATTTTTCTTCTTCACAGGCGATTAAGTCTGTCCCGAAATTCAGTTGGTTAACTAAAGCAAAAATATTTTCTTTCCGTTCTTCTGGATTAGTATTTTTCAGCAGCAGTTGGCCAATTTTGAGATGGGTTTCTTTTTTCCGCTCTTCGGGAATCAGAGAATAGGCTGCTTGCTGCACGCGATCGTGCAAAAATTTGTAGCTAACCTTCACACGATCGAACGTTAAAGCCGCCCCGCTGTCTTCTTCAAGTAACAGCGGTATTTTGTAGGCATTGCTAAGAGGTAAAATCAACCCGGCTTGCAGCGCTTCCCATAAATCGGCAGCTGTAGCTGACTGACATTTTTCATTGACAATTGCCAAAACGTCTAAGTTAAATTGATTGCCAACACAGGCAGCTAATTTTAAGACAGTTTGCGTCTCCTCCGACAGTTTCTGAATATTTTTAGCGATTAATTCGACTACGTTATAATCGGTGATACCGATCGCTTGAATCTGGGCGATATCCCACTGCCACATCCCGCTACTAAAATCAAAGTTTAATAACTTTTCCTGGTAAAGCGAGGTGAGCATCTGAGTCAAAAAGAAGGGATTGCCTTGAGTTTTGTTGTAAACTAAATCGGCTAGCGGCTGGGATCTGTGGGTGCGATCGCCAAGCGTATCCGCTACTAATTGGCTGGCATTTTCCATATTCAAAGGGCGCAAGATAATATTATTGACGATCGCACCAGCTTTGAGAATTTCCTCTAAAGTCAGCATCAATGGATGAGTCGCGCTGACTTCGTTATCTCGATACGCTCCCATCAGCAACAAATATTTGCTATCCGGATTCGTCATTAGCACCTGAATCAATTTCAGAGATGCTGAATCCGCCCATTGTAAATCATCTAAAAATAGGACGAGGGGATGTTCTGGTT
>NZ_JACJUP010001307.1:0-1799 GCF_014748295.1 Planktothrix sp. FACHB-1355
CCGTTCCAAAGCTGCTAGCAGAGTGTTGCGCGGAACTCTACCCGCCACAGCTTGGTAGTACCGAGGCCATTTTTCGTCAAAATTCTGGGATTTAGGTAGTTCTGACATATAAAAGCGAGGATTTACAACTGCCAGCCTCGTTTAGCAGAGTTTAAGCATCGACCCCAAGAAAAAAAACTCTTGGGGTCGCGCCTTACCAAATTGCCTGAAACCTAAGCTGGTGAAGGGATTTGAACCCACGGCCCACGCATTACAAGTGCGTTGCTCTACCAGCTGAGCTACACCAGCGACCTAAATTAATATAGCAAACTTTGGGCTACTGTGGCTACTATCCCTAAAAATTTTCTTGATTTGCCTGAAATGCACGGTTGAGGCGATCGCATTTACTCCTTCAGCGTTACTGACTGCTGCTTGGACATCGCATACAACTCCCGACGCCAACTTCTGCCTTTCCCCTTATTTCGTGCTTTATATGTGGGTGTCAGCGAATGACAATTGGGACACAAAAGTCGCAGGTTATCCGGTGAGTTGTTTTGCCAATTTCCATCAATGTGGTCTACTTCCAGAGGAATTTTACCTGTATATGGATTTACTTCACACCAACCGCATAAAGAACACTTTTCGCCAAAGTTCCTAATCAAGTACCTTCTCACATGATTCGATACAGTACCCGATTTCTTACCGCCGCTGACTTTTCCATTCAGCCAGGAAACTATATATACTGTATATTGATGTTCGTTTTTACAGTAACTATTACAATACTTATCCACCGCTCTTTTCGTTTCTCTTTCACAGTTTAAGCATCGCCGTCTGGGTTTCTTCGGCATCGGCATAAATAGCACCCTAATAAAAAATATAAGATTATTCAATCAAGTTACTATTTACTTGGCAAGAAAGCGAACTTTACCACACCCGCAGCTACTGTCGATCGCACTCAACACCTCTTATCTGATATTATTAAAGACTGCGATAATTCTTAAATATCGTTGAAATGCAGCCGTAAAGTAGAAACGCTAGGTAGCATAGTTTATAGCCAGCCGATCGAAAAATAGCAATCGCAGCAGCATCAAAGCAGGAGAACACACTATGGGGATGACCCTCACTGAGAAAATTTTGGCACGCGCCGCCCAGCGGTCTGTCGTCGAACCGGGAGAAAATATCTGGGTTGACGTAGACGTGCTGATGACGCACGATGTATGTGGCCCCGGAACGATCGGCGTCTTCAAACGCGAATTCGGTGCGGACGCCAAAGTCTGGGACAAGGAAAAAATTGTCCTCATTCCCGACCACTACATCTTCACCGCCGACGAACGCGCCAACCGCAACGTGGATATCCTGCGTGAATTTGCCAAAGAACAGGGTATCAAATATTTCTACGATATTACCGATCGCTCCAACTTCAAAGCCAACCCAGATTACAAAGGCGTCTGCCACATCGCCCTCGCGCAAGAAGGTCACACCCGACCGGGCGAAGTGCTATTCGGCACAGACTCCCACACCTGCAACGCGGGTGCTTTCGGTCAGTTTGCCACAGGGATCGGCAACACCGACGCCGCCTTCATCATGGGAACAGGTAAACTGCTGATTAAAGTACCAGCTACCATGCAATTTGTCTTCGATGGCGAAATGCCGGATTATTTGCTCGCCAAAGACCTAATTTTGCAAATAATTGGCGATATTACCGTCTCTGGTGCTAACTATCGCACATTGGAATTTAGTGGCAATACCGTCGCAGCGATGTCGATGGAAGACAGGATGACGCTGTGCAATATGGCGATCGAAGCAGGCGGCAAAAATGG
>NZ_JACJUP010001308.1:0-1799 GCF_014748295.1 Planktothrix sp. FACHB-1355
GGGCAATTTTGACTTTTGACTTTTGAATGAGTGACTTTTAGCTCTTCCCTCTTCCCTAACCCCTAACCCCTAACCCCTAACCCCTAGAAGTTGCTGTAGTTAGCGATCGCTTGCTTCAACCTTTCTAGCACTTCCGGCACTGGGATCGCTCCCAATTCTCCAGAAGCGCGAGTGCGAATATTCAAACTATTAGATTCAACCTCCTTCGCTCCCACCACTGCCATCACGGGAATTTTGTCTTTTTCCGCATTGCGAATTTGTTTGGCCAAGCGCTCGTTGCTGCTGTCAGCTTCGGCACGGATACCAAGCAATTTCATTTCTTTTGCCACTTGTTGAGCAAACGGTAGAAACTCATCGCTCACAGGCAACAATCGCGCTTGTATAGGTGCTAGCCACAGCGGAAAATCACCAGCGTACTCTTCAATTAATATGCCAATTAGCCTTTCCAAAGAGCCAAAAGGAGCGCGGTGAATCATCACCGGACGTTTGCGATTTCCGTCTTCCGCCACATACTCAAGCTTGAATCGTTCCGGCAAATTGTAATCTACCTGAACAGTACCCAATTGCCATTCTCTTTCTAACGCATCTTGGAAAATAAAATCCAGTTTCGGGCCGTAAAATGCGGCTTCGCCAATGCCTTCAAAATAATTCATTCCCAGTTTTTCAACAGCGCGACGAATGGCATTTTGCGATTTTTCCCAAACTTCATCGGAACCGATGTATTTGTCAGAAGCTGGATCGCGGAAACTCAGTCTGGCTTTGAAGTTTTTCAGTTGCAAACTCTTGAACACAGATAGAATTAAATCCACCACATTCAAAAATTCGTCATCCAATTGTTCTGGCGTTACGAATAAGTGAGAATCATCAACAGTGAATCCTCGTACCCGCGTTAAGCCACCCAGTTCCCCGGATTGTTCGTAACGGTAAACCGTGCCAAATTCAGCTAACCGCATCGGCAATTCCCGATAAGAACGCAACTCGCTCTCATAAATCTGAATATGAAAAGGACAGTTCATCGGCTTAAGGACAAAGCCTTGTTCCGCAGCGGCGGCTTCTTCGTCTTCTGCCATGAGGGGGAACATATCCTCTTTATATTTTTGCCAGTGTCCGGAGGTTTTAAATAAATCCACTCTGGCGATGTGCGGCGTTACAACTGGCAAATAACCGCGTTTGAGCTGTTCCTGTTTCAAGAAATCTTCTAAGATGCTTCGCAATACCGTACCTTTGGGAGTCCACAAAGGCAATCCCGGCCCTACTAAATCTGCAAAGATAAATAGTCCCAGTTCTTTACCCAACTTGCGATGATCTCGACGCAGTGCTTCTTCCTTGCGGCGCTGATATTCTTCCAACTGTTCCGGCGTTTCCCATGCCGTACCGTAAATCCGCTGTAACTGCGCCTTGGTGGAGTCCCCGCGCCAGTAAGCACCGGCTAAGCTTTCCAGTTCAATTGCTTTGGGGTTCAAATCACTGGTATTTTCAACGTGGGGGCCAGCACAAAGATCCCACCATTGGTCTCCCAGATGGTAAATGGTAATCGGTTCTTGTAAGCCTTCCAGAATTTCCAGTTTGTAAGGTTCGTTAATTTGTTTGATTCGATGTTCTGCTTCTTCGCGGCTGACTTCTTCCCGAATTACCGGCAGTTTGCGATTGATGATTTTGATCATCTCTTTTTTAATCGCCTTTAAATCTTTTTCCGTAAAAGGCTCTGGATGGTCAAAATCGTAGTAAAATCCATTTTCAATCCAAGGGCCGATCGTAACTTGAGCCTTGGGAAACAGCTTCTGCACCGCCATCGCCAT
>NZ_JACJUP010001309.1:0-1755 GCF_014748295.1 Planktothrix sp. FACHB-1355
TTTACTCGTGCTGCGGTGGGTTGTTCTTCTGAAGAAAATCCTTGCAGTGTGCCTTCTATTGTGAGACCGTAAGCTTTGGCATAGTAACCCAAAGCGTCGTGAGTTGTGACTAATTTGCGTTGCTTGGCAGGAATGGTATTAATTTGCCTTGCAATCCAGGTATCTACTTGTTTTAATTGCGCTGTCAGTTTTTGGGCGTTGCTGGTATAAAGGTTAGTATTGGCAGGCGCAATGTTAATTAAGCGATCGCGAATTATTTCTACCATGCGGATGCCATTCTCGACATCGTGCCAAACGTGGGGGTCGGGGGCTTTTTCTTCATCTTGATGTTTTTCTTGATGCTGTTCTACTTCTGTATGATGGTGGTGATGTTCTTCTCCCATCAGTGGGTTGGGTACGGCTTTCTCGTTGACGGCAACTTTTGGCGCAAAGTTATTCGTTGCCTTGACTAAATCAATAATAGCGGGTTCAAAGTCGTAGCCTCCATAAAAAATCAGTTGTGCGGTTTCAATTGCTTTGCGGTCTTCGGGTGTCGCTTGATACGTGTGGGGGTCTCGATCGGCACCAACCAAACACTTTAATTCTACTGTTTCCTGGGCGATCTTTTCGGTCAAGTCGCACAAAATGCTGTATGATGCGACTACTTTTGGCTTTGGGGAAGCTGTTGTTTGGGTGGTAGCCTGGGTATCTGCACCGCACCCGCTTAGACTGGTGGCGATCGCTACTACTATCGCACCCCAAAACCATTGCTTTTTCTCTGACATCCTCTCCTCCTTGACAGGAATTCCTATCAGCTTTGACAAAATTTGTCTTTTTATGTGATAATGATACTCATTCTAATATACTACTGTATAGTTAGCTCACCCAGCGTTTATTCAATCTAAAATCTCAAATCGGATCGCCTATGCTGGAAGTCCAAAACTTAGCCGTCCGTTACCAAAGAGTTTGCGCTGTCAACAGCGTCAGCTTCACCGTTGCGCCGGGACAATTAGTCGGTGTGATTGGCCCTAACGGTGCGGGTAAAAGTACAATGATTAAAGGGATGCTGGGGCTTATTGCTACTTGCAGCGGAGTGGTAAAGTTTCGTTCCCGTCCGCTGAAGCAGCAATTAAAACAAGTGGCTTATATACCGCAGCGATCGCAAATCGATTGGGATTATCCTATAACAGTTTGGAACGCGGTGATGATGGCTCGCACCGTACATACTGGCTGGTTTAAAGAACCCAACCGTCAATCGCAAGAAATTGTTAAAGCTGCGCTTGCACGGGTGGGAATGTGGGAATTGCATCAGCGTCAAATCGGGGAACTTTCTGGCGGACAGCAACAGCGAGTATTTTTAGCACGCGCACTGGCGCAGCAAGCGGAATTGTTATTTTTTGACGAGCCTTTTACTGGCATTGATAAAAAAACAGAAGAAATAGTTTTTGAGATTTTTTCCGAACTCAAAGCCCAAAATAAAACTTTGTTGGTTATCGGTCACGACTTGGGAGAAAATTTGAGCTATTACGACCGTTTTTTATTAATGAACAAACATTTAATTGCTGACGGATCGAGGGCAGAAGTATTAACTGCTGCCAATCTTCAAAAAGCTTACGGGCAATTGACAATGATGAGTAAATTTCATGTGGAATTTTCTAATTGAACCGCTGAGTTTTGAATTTATGCGTCACGCCCTGGCTATTGCCATCTTGCTGGGAATCCTTTGCTCAGTGGTGGGCAGTTTCTTGATTGTACAACAGATGGGAATGATGGGAG
>NZ_JACJUP010000131.1:0-9523 GCF_014748295.1 Planktothrix sp. FACHB-1355
GCAGCAGGAGAAAGAGATTTTAGTGGAGCTAATTTAATTGGAGCTAACCTAGAAAGCGCCCAACTCGTGGGAGTTAACTTTTCCGGTGCATATCTAGCAGCCGCCAACCTCAGCCGCGCACATCTAACGGGGGCAAATCTTTCCGGAGCATTTTTGCACCGCGCCGATCTAAGTTTTGCGAAGCTAAACGAAGCAATATTAACAAACGCAGACTTAACAAAAGCTAATCTTCGAGGAGCCTTCATAGTTAAATCCGTGTTGACGGGAGCCAAACTGAGCGGCGCGATAATGACAGCAGTAAACTTGCGTTTGGCAAATTTAAAGGGCGTTAATCTGTGTGGCGCAGATTTGCGGGGAATAAATTTTCGTTCTGCCAATCTAGTAGATGCTAACTTAAATTGGGCTAACCTCACGGGAGCCAGATTGAGCGGAGCCCAGCTGCGGGGAGCATTACTCAATGGCATCAAACTCAGTAAAGCTTTCCTCAATGGTGTAGACCTCAATAGCGTAGACTTGGATGGAGTCAATCTCAGCGAATCGAAACTCAGCGGAGCTAACCTCAGCGGAGCCAACCTTTCCGCAACTAATCTTAGCAATGCCCAGCTGCGCGTTTCGATGTTGGCAAGGACAAACCTTCACGCATCCAATCTCAGCGGTGCCACTCTTACCAAAGCCGACTTATGCGAAGCAAATTTAAGTAAGGCAGACCTCTCATCCGCCGATCTGAGTAAGGCAGATTTAACAGGCGCTAATTTAAATATGGCCGATCTCAGCGATGCCGACCTGAGCAATGCCTGTTTGCGACAAGCTTACCTCTGGGGAGCTAACTTTAATGTGGCAGCAATGCGCGGGGCAGATTTGACTGGAGCCAGCTTGCGCGGAGCGTACATCGAAGGCACAGAAGCACATTGGCCGGAGGCAATTCTGACAGGAGCGACTATGCCTGATGGCAGTCGCCACAACTAAGTTAGGGGCTATAAAAAGTCAAAAGTCAAAAGTCAAAAGTCAAAAGGAACAGGGAGAGGGAAAAGGGAAAAATATTAATTCTGCCCTTCTGCCCCATGTCCAATTGCCAAAATATCGGCTTTTCCACCACAAGTACGGGAGAAGCCACTGATTTTTGTTGGATTCATTAGAAAAATGCTGTAAAGGCTAGGGTGGGCAATGCCCACCCTACTTGTTTATGGACAATCTCGCTGCAAAATGGTAATGACAGCCTTACTAATGATTTTTGCAGCGAAAGAAATTGCTATGACAAGAGCGTACAAAAAAATTATTGCAGGTGGGTTTGGCTTGGCTTTACTCCTCTTAAGCGGCGTGGGCGCAGTTTCGTATCTGAGCGTACAAAAGTTGATTGCAAATAAGCAATGGGTCGAACATACTCGTCAAGTATTGGAAGAAATCGATAAAACTCTTGACGGTATTAAAGACGCTGAAACATCAAGACGTGCGTACATCATCACAGGAAACGATATTTATCTAAAAAGTTATAATGCTGGTATTCAAACAGCTAAACGCTCTCTCAACGTTGTCCGGGAGTTAACTGATGATAATTCTCACCAACAGCAGCGACTCGATGAACTCGAACCGATGCTCGCACAAAGAGTGGCTGTGCTTCAGGTATCGATCGATTTAGTTAAGCAAAATAAATCGAACCAAAAAAATCAAATTCTCCTAACCGATCGCGGTAACGCTCTCCAACAAAAAGTTCGATACAAACTATCTAAAATGGAACAAGAAGAACGACTTTTATTGCAGCAGCGATCGGCAGCGATAAATGACAGCGTTCGCTATACTAGCATCGTTGTCGCTATTGGTTATTTGTTAAGTTTCAGCCTACTATGTATTGTCTACTTTCAGCTGAAAAAGCAAATTCGGATTAGCCAATTGGCAGAAGCAGAACTGCTAAAACGCACGCATATGCTAGACTTCGCTAATGATACAATTATTATTTTCGATCTAGAAGATCGCATTCAGTATTGGAATCAAGGGGCAGCACGCTTATATGGGTGGTCAAAAGAAGAAGCTGTTGGAAAAGAAATCCATGACCTTTTACAAACAGTATTTCCCAAACCTTTAGAGTCAATCAAAAATGAGTGCTTACGCGATGTCTATTGGCAGGGAGAACTCAGACACACGAAACGAGATGGCACGCAAATTATAGTAGAGAGTCGCTGGACATCAGAGCGAGACAAACAGGGTAACGCGGTAGCATTTCTGGAAATTAACTATGATATTACCGATCGCAAACGGGTAGAAGACGTTCTTCGTATCAGCCAAGAAAGATATGCCCTCGCCGTTAGTTCCGGACAAGTAGGAGTTTGGGACTGGAATATTCAGACTAACCAATTTTATATCGATTCCAACATCAAAGAAGCTCTAGGATATACGGATTTAGATATTCCGAACACTTTGGATAGTTGGTATAGTTTGCTACATTGTGACGACAGAGAAAAGGCGATCGCAGCCATTAGAGAACACCTGCAAGGATTGACGCCGCAGTATGAAATGGAACATCGCCGACTCCACAAAGACGGCAGCATTCGGTGGTTTCTTTCCCGTGGCATAGCTTTTCAGGATGCCAACGATCGCGCTTTTCGCATGACGGGGACAGATACGGACATCACGGATCGCAAAACAGCAGAAATAGCTTTATCCCAACGCGAACAAGAACTGAAAACGGTGCTAGAAAATACCCCGGATGTAATTTCTCGATTGGATCGACAAATACGATACCTTTATATTAATCCCGCCATTACAAAGGAAACAGGAATTCCAGCTGAAGCATTCATCGGTAAAAGTCTTTCAGAATTGGGTTTTCCACAAGAACTCGTAGAGCAATTGGAAGCACCCTGCCAGAAAGTTTTTGCTACAGGTGAAATGAATGTAGTAGAATTCAATTCTGCCAGCCCCAATGGATTAAAATTCTACCAAGCTCGTCTCGTGCCAGAATTCGCCCTTGATACTTCAGTAGAATCTGTGCTGATTATTACCCGCGACATCACCCAGAGGAAGCAAGCAGAAGATGCACTGCGGGAACTGAATAATGAACTGACGGAGATTAATGGTGCATTACAAGCTGAAATTGCCGAGCGAAAAGAAGCAGAACGAAAACTAGAGCAACTAACTGCGGAATTAAAACGTTCCAATCAGGAATTAGAGCAATTTGCTTATGTAGCTTCCCACGATTTGCAAGAACCGTTGAGAGCGGTGACCGGTTACACCGAACTGCTATTGCATGACTACCAGCACCTTTTTGATGAGTCCGCACGCGAATACATGGGCTACATCATTGATGGTTCGACAAGGATGCGGCAGTTAATTCAAGACTTGCTAGCATATTCCCGTGTGGGTACTCGCGGTAAAGAGTTTGTTCCCGCTGACTCCAATGCGCTCTTGCGTGAAGCGCTCGATCGTTTGCAAGTAGCGATTGCCGAAAATAAGGCTACCATTACCTATGATTCCCTGCCAACCGTTATGGCAGACAAAACTCAATTGGTGCAGTTATTTCAAAATTTGATCGGTAACGCGATCAAATTCCACCGGGAAATGCCACCCCAAGTTCGGATTTCGGCAGAATTAACAGATAACAAATGGCTCTTCTCTGTAGGGGATAATGGAATTGGCATCAAAGAGCAGTATCTCGATCGCATTTTCGAGATCTTCAAACGTCTCCATACTCGCAGAGAATTTCCCGGTACCGGTATTGGTTTGGCTATCTGCAAAAAGATTGTCGAACGCCACGGCGGTAACATCTGGGCTGAATCTCAGCTAGGAGTAGGAACGACATTTTACTTTACCATCCCTTCTGAGTCATCCCTCCCAACAGAGATTTATTTACATGATTAGCAGCGAACTGCTTAGACCGATTGAAATTTTGCTGGTTGAAGACTCTCCCAGCGACGCTAAACTAACTATAAAAAAGCTAAAGACAGCCAAGGTAATCAATAACTTACATTGGGTTGAAGATGGGGAAACAGCAATAAAATTTCTCCGAAATCAGGGTGAGTACGCTGATGTTCCCCGCCCTGACCTGATTCTACTCGACCTTAACCTGCCAGCTATGGATGGACGGGAAGTACTCGGCGAGATCAAATCAGACCCGCAGTTAAAACGTATACCTGTGGTAATTCTCACCACTTCAGTAGATGAACGCGATCTGTTAATAGCTTACAATTTAAACGCTAACTGCTACATTACTAAGCCGGTTGACATCCAACAGTTTTTTGATGTTATCGGCGCGATCGAAGATTTCTGGCTAGCCGCAGTGAAACTACCTATAGAGTAATTCCAAACTCGATCGAAATTTAAAGTTAGGCAGAACTTCCGATCCGATCGTAAAAATAACCTTACACTCCTGGCGATGCTGTATGAATAAGAAACCCATTCATATACTTTTGGTCGAAGATAGCCCTAGCGATGCAATCTTGCTGCGCCAACTCTTTTCGCGCCTAAACAGCGGGGAGTGGGAACTGATATGGGTTGAACGACTGAATGATGCGATCGAGTCTTGCAGCGATTTCCTGTTTGATGTAGCTTTGTTAGACCTTTCTCTACCAGATTCTGATGGATTGGAGACGGTAGCAAAATTTAACGCCGCCGCACCAGATATCCCCATTGTAGTGCTGACGGGAGCTGACGATGAGGAGATGGGCTTGCAAGCGGTGGCAAAAGGAGCGCAAGATTATATTGTCAAAGACCAAATCACAGTTCAATTGCTAGTTAGGGCGATCCGCTATGCGATCGAACGCGGACAAATCCTCAAGCAACTCCACGATAGCGAACGGCGTTTTCGGGGAATTTTTGACCAGACATTCCAACTGATGCTATTGTTAAGCCCAGAAGGAATTATTCTAGAAATTAACAAAACATCCCTTGCTTTTTGTGGTGGCAAACAAAATGATTTTGTCGGTTCGCCGCTCTGGGAGATAAACTGTTGGCATGATTCTGAGGTAACTCAGGAGTGGTTGAAAAGTGCGATCGCCAACGCCGCTGAAGGTAATTTCGTCCGTAACGAACTCCAGATGTGCGGCGCAGAAAGTGCGATCGTCTGGATTGACTTATCGCTCAAGCCATTAAAAGATGAAAGGGGCAAAACTGTACTGCTGATTGCGGAAGGCAGGGATATTAGCGATCGCAAACGCGCTGAAATAGAAGTCCTCAAATCATTGGAAAAAGAACGAGAACTCAATCAGCTTAAATCCAGTTTTATTTCAATGGTTTCCCACGAATTCCGCAACCCCATGACCGCAATTCGCACAGCCGCTCAAATTCTCCAAAGCTATGGCGATCGCTTGACTGAAGAACAAAAAATCAAATATTTTGACCAGATTAAGAATGCTGTCAACAATACCACTCAACTACTAGAAGAAGTCTTGCTTCTCGGTAAAACTGACGCCAACAGGCTGCAATATCAACCCGCCACTTTAGATTTAAAAGATTTTTGTCGCGAACTCATCGAAAATTTGCAATTCACCGCCACAGAACAGCACAACATTACCTTTACCTGTGCGGGAGAATGCAGCCAAGTTGAAATGGACGAATTTTTAATGGGACACATTTTTAACAATTTAATCTCCAACGCTATTAAGTATTCTCCCCAAGGTGGCAACGTTCGGTTTAATTTAACTTGTCAAAACGATACGGCAATTTTTCAGATTCAAGATCAAGGCATCGGCATTCCTTTAAAAGACCAACAACATTTGTTTGAAACTTTCTATCGCGGCAGCAATGTGAATCGAATTCAAGGCACGGGATTGGGACTGGCAATTGTCAAAAAATGCGTAGATTTACACCGGGGACAAATTCAAGTAAAAAGCGATGTAGGCGCTGGCACAACTTTTATTGTAACGCTGCCTTTAACTAGATTTGCAGAAGTCCCCCGCCACACTATCGAATGTACGGTGTAGAGAAACCCGGTTTCTTGAAGAAACAGGGTTTCTGGGCTACGCTTCATACAAAAGTACTGAGCGAAGGGCGATTAAAATAGCGATAAAATAAGATCGGTCAGAATTACAAAAGCGAGTAAATAACTATGGCGATCGCTACTGTAACTGAAAGCTTCTCACTAGAAGACTTTATGGCTAATCCTCCAGAACAAATGGAATGGGTAAATGGTCAACTTGTGGAGAAAACGGGAATGACAGTAAAGCATAGTAGGGTTCAGTGTAGGTTGGGTCGTTACTGGGGAAATTACATCCAAGCATCCGGACAAGGAGGGGAAACTCACGTCGAACTTCCCTGTCGCACATTGAGGCAAGGTCGTCGTCCCGATGTTTCTTATCTGACACCTGAACTGCTGGAAGAATTTGGCGAAGCAGGTGCTTTACCCCAGAGTCCACCCCTAATTGCTGAAATCGCATCTCCCACCGATCCAGCTGAAGAATTATTTGCCAAAGCTAGCGAGTATTTAGAGTCAGGTTGTCAAGAAGTTTGGTTAGTATTTCCTGAAAGCTGCCGAGTGTTGATTATTACACAAGAAGGGACATTGGCTTTTAAATCCGGCGATATCGTTAGTACGCAAGTTGTTTTGACGGGTTTTAGTGTAGCAATAAATGAATTGTTAGCTTGAGTTTGGTAGTTTGTGCAAGTAAGAGAAGTTGAAGTTGGATTGCAGTAAAGGAAATCATATGTTCATTGTTGATAGCTCGCGTTTCATGGCAAAAAACTATCAAGAATGAACAACAAACAGCCCTCAAAAAAAGTTACTCTTTCTCTCAGACAGTTATTTGTTCGATACATTGTAAAATTTTATTACGATATCTTTAAAAAAATATTGCAAACCTACCCAAAACCCAATCTAACTTTAACGTAGAAACTTATAGCAATGTTACGAGGAAAATGTCATGGATAAATTACAAAGATATCGTATGGTCTGCACTCTTACCTTTGGCGACATATACGGTCAAATCGTTATTTGGTTAATCGTCATTTTCTTGAGTTTAGCCTCCGCACTTGCCCTGTGGAGTAGCAGCCGCCACATTTACGCCTTAGCCACCGTTGGACTTATTCTCGTATTGTCTCTGCCCTTCTTGCTATTTGCCTTCGTGACTACGCTGCTGAACCATATTGAATTTGTGCCTTTAGGGCAAGAGGAAACAACTCGAACAAGCCCAGTAGCGGCACCTAATCAGGAAACCTTACGAGTAACCACATAAGCGGTCATAGGTAAACGATCGATAGTCAAAAGTCAACGGTCAGTAGAAAATCTAACTCACAACTAACAACTGGCATCTGACTTTTGCCAGATTTGTAAAGAACTTTCCCACTTTTTGTTGGGGAAGTTTTTATTTGAGTGACCATAGATTAGGGATTACAGATATCAAACCAAATATGTTAGAACACGATGTAATTATAGTTGGCGGTGGACTGGCTGGGTGTCGCGCTGCTGTAGAGATTGCCCGTACCGATCCCAAACTCAGTGTAGCTGTAGTCGCTAAAACTCATCCGATTCGATCGCACTCTGTCGCCGCCCAAGGTGGTATGGCTGCTACCCTAAATAATGTCGATCCAGACGATACCTGGGAAGCCCACGCTTTCGATACGGTCAAAGGTTCCGACTATCTGGCAGACCAAGATGCGGTGGCAATTCTTACCCGCGAAGCACCAGATGTCATCATCGACTTGGAACACATGGGTGTGCTGTTCTCTCGTTTGCCAGACGGACGCATCGCCCAACGCGCTTTCGGCGGACATTCCCATCGCCGCACTTGCTACGCCGCCGATAAAACCGGTCACGCGATTCTACACGAGTTGGTTAACAATCTCAGGCGTTACGGTGTCCATATTTACGATGAGTGGTACGTAATGCAACTGATTTTAGAAGATGCCCAGGCGAAAGGTGTGCTGATGTATCGCATTCGGGATGGGCATCTGGAGGTAGTTCGCGCTAAGGCGGTGATGTTTGCTACTGGGGGCTACGGTCGCGTTTTCAATACTACTTCCAATGACTATGCCTCTACGGGCGACGGTTTGGCAATGTCTGCCCTCGCGGGTGTGCCGTTGGAAGATATGGAATTTGTGCAGTTTCATCCCACAGGTTTGTATCCGGTGGGGGTGCTGATTTCGGAAGCGGTGCGGGGAGAGGGTGCTTATCTGATTAATAGTGAGGGCGATCGCTTTATGGCTAATTACGCCCCCAGCCGGATGGAACTGGCACCCCGCGATATTACATCCAGAGCGATCGCACGGGAAATCCAAGCGGGACGAGGCATTCATCCCGATGGTTCTGCGGGTGGCCCCTTTGTCTACCTCGACTTGCGCCACATGGGTCGCGAAAAAATTATGAGTCGCGTTCCCTTCGCTTGGGAAGAATGTCATCGCCTCCTGGGTATCGACGCCGTGGAAGCACCAATGCGAGTCCGACCCACAGTTCACTACTCGATGGGCGGTATCCCAGTCAATACAGACGGGCAAGTTCGCAGTGGGCCAGATGGGTTAGTGGAGGGATTCTTCGCGGCGGGAGAAGCTGCTTGTGTCTCAGTTCACGGCGCAAATCGTCTGGGTAGCAACTCGCTGCTGGAATGTGTGGTCTACGGGAGAAGGACTGGTGCAGCAATAGCACAATACGTGCAAAAACGCAAGCTACCGGACATCAACGAGCAACGCTATATTACAGAAGCTCAGAAACAGATTCGATCGCTTTTCGACCAAAAGGGAGAAATACGAATTGACAAGCTGCGTCAATCTTTGCAAGATTGTATGACTCAATACTGCGGTGTCTTTCGCACCGAGTCAGTCATGCGCGAGGGATTGGCAGAGTTAGAGAAGCTACAGCAGCAATATCAGCATATCTACTTGGATGATAAAGGTAAACTTTGGAACACTGAGATTGTAGAAGCTTGGGAACTGCGTAGTTTGACGATCGTCGCGCAGGTCATTCTCACATCTGCCCTGAATCGACAAGAAAGTCGCGGCGCTCATTACCGGGAAGATTATGCCGATCGCGATGATGAAAATTTCCTCAAGCACACCCTAGCATACTATTCCCCTGCTGGCATCGACCTTCAATATAAACCTGTCGCAATTACCATGTTTGAGCCAAAAGAACGGAAATATTGAAGTTTGTCAGTTTTCGGTATTATTTGGGGTGGGCATTGCTCACCCTATAATTAAACATCAAGAAAACTGATAAGGCAAATCTTGTAACTGAAAGTTCTGATTATTTTATTTTTCTAAATCTAAGAGAACTTTGGCGACATCCTCAGCAATTTCTATAGCTTCCTGTACTGTTTTTCCTTCCGCAACCAGACCCTGTAAATCATCGCTGGTAGCGACAAAATATTCTTGCCCATTTTCAATAAACTTTTCAACCTTGAGTCTAATTAGTGTTTGCATTTACTTAATGTTTCTCTTGAGGGAAATACGGAATCAGTAAATCTGCCCAGATCGATCGCTTTCACTACTGATGAGTAATTATCCTAATAGCTTACCCAATAGCTACCTCCAATTGAGTCACAAATACTTCTGGATGTAAGCGGTTTTGTATTTCTGAAGGATCGGCAACTTCAAAAAACAATTCTAA
>NZ_JACJUP010001310.1:0-1790 GCF_014748295.1 Planktothrix sp. FACHB-1355
AGCAATAGAAATATTGATTGTGCCAGGAAAATAGTTACTTAAGTCCAGACCCCGCTCCTGAAAAAAAGGTTTTTGCATTTCAATCGTACCACTAGGGAAACGAGGGTCTTTAGCTTTGCCTGATGCTACGCCATACCCTTTTTTGACCAAACCTTTAATTTGTACCCAATTTGTCATACTTCGGTTAATTATAGAACTAATTTTCTGCGATGAAACCATGCTCTGAACCCACGCCAAGCTTTATTACGAACAAAAAGCCCAGGACGCAACATTTTGTCAATGATGCGATACTAGCTTGGAGTTGCTCTTAAATTTACTTCGTAAGAACCGCATTTTTCTGAACAGGATTACTTTGACATTGTAACAGTTTTTGTAAAAACAGGGTACATTGAGAACCCTGTTTTTACCGCCTGATATCAGAACTAAATTGGCAGATTAGTAGATGATATAGCAAGCGCTCTCGTAGATTAAGCCATTCGGAACATTGCTGAAACACTTGCCAACAAAGGCTTATTCCTAAGCTGATAGCTGATAGCTGATAGCTGACTGCTGATTGCTATATAAGGCGCTTTTGATAAATATTTACAACGCGGATGCAGCAGGAGCGAGTTCAAGAATAATCGGAGTCACGAGTTCTGATGCTTGCTCCAAACGGTTTTTGATTTGGATTCGTAACCATTCGACACTGGCATTAGAGCCATTTACTCTTTGTGGGATACCGAGTGAGGGGTTAGCTTTCTTGATGGCACTGGCGATTTTTCGGGCTTGTCGAAGATTAATCAACTGAGTATTGATAGTGATTGCTTCAGGTATTAGTCGGTTTGGTTCTAGTGCGGGAGGTTTTTGAGCCAAAGTTTCTGGGTTTTCAACGGTCGAAGAAGAAGAAGATGGGCATGAGATTTCGCTCTTTGCAGTAATTGTTTTGGACTCAGAAGAAGCAGTGAAAACAGTAGATTGGTGATTGCGATTTGTTTCGGTAGGAGTGTAAAAGAAGCAGCAAGCGGTACTGAAGAAAACAATGAATAAGAACGCGGGAAAGAGTGTAGCGTTGAGAGTTTCAATGGTCATTGTTTCAATCTCCTGTGAAGGGATATTCACTGACTTGTTTGTAGCGGATGTCGGTGAATTGTATGGCAATTTTTGCTTGCTCCGCGACGGTAGGAGCGGAATATATCCGATAAGTTTCGTTTTTTTACTTTATTTAAAGCTAATTTAATAAGTACAAGAGTAGAGCATTTTATTTATGTCAAAGCGGATGCCGCCTGTCCATAGACAACAAATGATGAAAGAGAATCGCTCTTGCTTTAATGGGCAAGGGTTTAAGTTCAAAAAATCTGTAAATTTATTACAATCCTTGCCCAGCTTCCTTTATAGACACAACAAGTTGTTATGAAAAAGTTCTAAAACGTGTTTCCAAGCATCAGGAGCCGCCTCTCTGTTGTAGCTTGGGTGCTGCTTTATCCAGGGGTACTTGTCTACAAAGAACCCGGCAAAGAATCCGTGTCCTGCATCGTATCGGAATATCCGATGATTAATTTTATGTTTCTTTAACTCTGCCTCGATTTTCTCGGTTTCCGACTGCGAAACTAATGAATCTCTTGTACCAAAAAACGCATAAATAGTGCCTTTAATTTCCGATGTGCGATTAAGGGTTGGAGTGGATTCACCATAACTAGAAGTGGTAATTCCACCTCCGTAGAACGAAGCTGTTGCTTTGATATCGGGTAACGTTGCTGCTATATAGGCAACATGACCGCCAAAACAGAAGCCAATAGCACCGATGCGATCGG
>NZ_JACJUP010001311.1:0-1789 GCF_014748295.1 Planktothrix sp. FACHB-1355
AAGAGCGATCGCTTATTCTCCAGTGGCATTCTACTGCACCAGCAGCTTGTGCAAATTGACTGATGACTTCGTAAGGAAGCGCTTCTCTGCTCGCGTCTTGCATCTGAGATCGTCTTTTTTTACCATAAATCCGCCAAAAGTCCGGGCTAAAGCTCAGAACTGGTGTAAGCAGATCATTGCATCGCTGGGCAAACGGCAGATCGATCGTGCTTTTCCCTGTGAAAGTAGCGATCGTCGCTCAAAGCTTGGGCTAAATTATATTCGGTAAACTGCGGGATCGCGCACACCATTCACAGATGAAACTAAAAGTCAACAGATCCATTCCTTTTTTCCTCTGCCTTACTCTTTTGGGTTTGGTATCCTGTCGCCCGCTAGAGCAGACGCAGGCGTCAACTGCTTCACCAGAGGCAAATCAACAATCAAGCCAACAGTCAAGCGAACTGTTTGCCGTCAGACAGAACGGTAAGCTCGGCTATATCGACAAAACGGGGAAAATAGTCATCGCACCAAAATTTGATGAAGTTAGCGAATTTTCCGAAGGGCTAGCACGGGTAAAAGTTGGCGAACAGTACGGCTATATTGACCAGAGCGGCAAAATCGTCGTTGAGCCCCAGTTCGATGATGCTGATGACTTCTCCGAAGGATTAGCAGCAGTTGAAGTTGACGAAAAGTTGGGTTTTATTGACAAAACGGGAAAAATGGTCATCGCACCGCAGTTTGATGATGCCGATCAATTTTCCGAAGGACTCGCAGCTGTAATGATTGAAGACCAGTGGGGCTATATCGACAAAGCAGGAGAAACAGTCATCTCGCCTCAGTTTGACGATACGGAAAACTTCTCTCAAGGACTCGCAGGGGTAAAGCTGGGTGACAAGTGGGGCTACATCGACAAAACAGGGAAGTTTGTTTGGAATCCCACCAAATAATAGGGGCTAGGGACTAGGGGCTAGGGGCTAGAGAGAAAGAGTAAATTTCTACTTTTAACTTTTAACTTTTCACTCCCCTCTCCCTCTCCAAAAACCTCAGCCAACAGGCGGATAGAGAAACATCCAACAATCTACCCAAAGATAATTAGGAGCAAAGAGCAAGATCGGTAAAGTTCAGAAGACAGATCTGAACTAAATCCTCTTTAATATCAATGGATATTTATATTCTTGACCTGCTTGTCATTGGCTTGCTCCTGCTCATCGTCACATTAGGATCGGGTTGGATTGCCAGATTACCCCTCTCTTTTGCCCTCATCTATCTCATCGTTGGTATTCTCCTTGGCCCCTACGGGATACATTTGATTAAACTGCGGCCAGATGCGGAGTTTTTGGAACGACTAACGGAATTTGTTGTCATTGTTTCTTTATTCAGTTGCGGACTAAAAATGAATCGCCGTCTCAATTTTTGGTCTTGGAGTTCCACAGTGCGGCTGATTGGTTTTTTAATGCCAATTTCAATTTTTGCCATTGCTGCTGTCGGTCATTGGTTCCTCAAAATGGAATGGGGGCCGGCAATATTACTCGGAGCAATTCTTGCGCCAACAGATCCCGTATTGGCTTCAGAAGTGCAGCTATCTCATATAGAAGACAAAGATGAATTGCGCTTTGGTTTAACCTCGGAAGGCGGTTTGAACGATGCCCTAGCTTTTCCGTTTGTCTTTTTCGGCATTTATTGGTTGCAAAAAGGTAACAACTGGCAAAGTTGGTTTAAAGAATGGGTCGCAGTTGATTTGATTTGGGCTGTAGCGGCAGGCATAGTCATGGGAATTGCGGTAGCTAAGGCAGTTGTTTGGATTGATAAA
>NZ_JACJUP010001312.1:0-1788 GCF_014748295.1 Planktothrix sp. FACHB-1355
GTGGGTATTTTGGGCTTTAAAAGTTCTTTGAGATGCCAGCTAATGCTTTCGCCTTCGCGGTCTTCATCTGTTGCCAGTATGAGTTCGTCAGCTTCTTCAAGAGCTTTTTGAAGCTCTTTGACAACTTTCTTCTTCTCCTTGGGGATGACATATAGGGGTTCAAAATCTGCCTCTACATTCACCCCCAACTGCGCCCATTTTTCCCCTTTGACTGCTTCGGGAATTTCTTCGGCAGATGAGGGCAGGTCGCGCACATGGCCCATCGATGCCTCGACGCGGTAGGTGGAGGGCAGGAAGTTGCGAATGGTACGTGCTTTAGTGGGAGATTCGACTATTACGAGCGTTGACATGAGAACAAAGATAGTAGCAGCTTGGCTGGACAGTCAAATTTGGATAGTTGCCTCTGGATGTCAAAAGTCACCGGGAACACATAGAACAGAGGGTTATTGAGGCATCCGAAAGGCGCTAAAAGCGCAACAGCGATTAACTTTAGCCGTGACAGTGCGATCGGATAAGGTAGTCTTCAGTACTCAAGGTAGACAAGGGGGACTCTGGGAGAAGGAGAATTTTTCACCAACTGGTGAGAGACTGTATCTCAGAGAAGGTAAAGTCTTCTTTTCTATGTGTCCCACCTTAAGCTGTAGCAGCGAAACCGATTCAAGTCATATCTCATCTTTAACTTATATCTGACTTTTCTGGCTAGAGGTGAATTTTATCTGTTGAGCATAAATACTTAGGATATCCTGTTTGCCTGCTACTTGTTTGTGCCACAATAAATCCCAATTGTCGAGAGAGCGATCGCAGATGGCTGGGAAACAAGGACAACTGTTCCCCGGCGATAGGTGCGTTATCGAAAAAGTTTTGGGCAGGGGTGGTTTTGGGATCGCCTACCTAACTTCATCCGGCTACCAGCTAGCGCGTTGTCATCCCAACCCTCAAAGATGTGTAAAAAATATTTACCTTGTGCCAAACGTTCCCAAACCCGCTGCGATGACCCCTCCGATGTTATAGCTAAACTTCCGTAAGTTATCCCCGATACTTGATGGGAATTTCGATCGCAAATTTTGTCCCGCTACCGACAGTCGATTCACAGGTTAATTGACCGCCATGTTTTTTGACAATAGCATAACTGACTGATAAACCTAAACCCGTACCGCTTCCGACTGGTTTAGTCGTAAAAAATGGCTCGAATATGCGCTGTTGAATATGGGCGGGAATCCCACAACCATTATCAGCGATCTCAATTCTTACCTGCTCTTTTCCTATGACTTGAGTCTGAATCCGAATGAAGTGATTTTTATTAGTTTTACTAACTTGCTTGAGAGCATCAATAGCATTACTGATAATACTCATAAATACCTGATTCATCTCACTCGCATAACAAGTGACACGAGGAAGGTTGCCATACTCTTTAATCACTTCTATTTTTGGTTGATTATTAATCTCTTGGAAGCGATTTTGTAAAATTAGTAAAGTGCTTTCAATTCCGGTGTGTAAATCTACCGCTTTCATATCGGATTCATCCAAGCGCGAAAAATTACGCAAACTCAGGATGATTTGTTTGATTCGTTCGCTTCCTACTGTCATCGATTGCAGAATTTTAATTAAATCTTTTCTGAGAAAATCTAACTCAATTTCTTCTATTTTTGCTTGAATTACTAAATTTGTTTGAGGATATTCTTGTTCATATAATTCCAGCAAATTCAGCATTTTTTTTACATAATTTTCTGTATACTGAAGATTCCCATAAATAAAATTCACGGGATTATTAATTTCGTGCGCTATCCC
>NZ_JACJUP010001313.1:0-1782 GCF_014748295.1 Planktothrix sp. FACHB-1355
GGCAAGCATCAAGCGGTTTTATGATAATTGTAAAAAGCAAATTCCTGGTAAAAAAGGATTCCCTCGCTTCAAAAAGAATGTCCGTTCAGTTGAATATAAAGGGCATTTTCCGAGAAAAAATGCTATAGCGCTACGGGACCAGGCTTCCCTAACGCCCCTATAGGTGGGGGCGCTAAAGCGCAACAACGTACCTAAAACGTACCGGAAGCAAAGATGGACTTGTCGAACTGACCCACAAATGTTACCAGTTAAGATGCAGTCGCGCTTAACACCTCTTTATACAGATGTTGGATGGATTTTGGCAAAACGTATATCGCTATTGCACGTACTTTGTTACCGTGATAACAGGCGTATTCTTCTTCCTGTTCGGCTGGTTAGCACCGCTATTTAGGCGTCCGGTAACAGCGATCGCCCTCGTTAGCTTTTTTATTGCAGGCTTAATTTTTGTTGCCCTGACCCTGAGAGCGATGCTGGGTTTAAGCCCGGTTTAGTTACGATGGTGAGAGGCATGATTCATTACTGCCAAAAAGGCAGGGTATTGTTATGGCTACAGATCGTCGGGTTTCCCGCGTTGCTGCACTAATACAGCGCGAAGTCAGCCAAATGCTGCTTAGCGGCATCAAAGATGACCGCGTGGGCGCAGGTATGGTCAGTGTGACGGATGTGGATGTTTCGGGAGACCTTCAGCACGCCAAGATATTTGTCAGTATCTATGGCACTCCGGAAGCAAAAGTAGAAACAATGGCAGGGTTAAAGGCGGCGACAGGTTATGTTCGTCGGGAACTCGGTCATCGCGTGCGTTTGCGTCGGACGCCGGAAGTCGTGTTTGTGGAAGATAAATCCCTAGAACGAGGCGATCGCATCTTATCTCTGCTCAACCGGATTGAGCAAGAACGGCGCGACCACCCTCTCCCAGAGGAGAACGATCGCCACGATCGCAAGGATAATATAGTATCGGTGGAGGAAGAGGAAGAAACTTGAAATCTTCTCAATTACCCGATATAGATACACTTTCCCTGGCAGAACAGGTAGCCCAAATGGTGGTAGTACGCGCCTCCGGTTATCTGTTCGACCATCAAATCAAGTATCCTCAATGGGAACCACCCGCAGCTAAGTTACAGCATTTCATAAGTAATCTGGGCGTGGGTGGTGTAATCTTGCTGGGGGGTAGTGCGGCGGAATTGGCATTGCGATCGCAACAACTGCAAAGCTGGGCCAAAATCCCCTTACTCGTAGCTGCCGATATCGAAGAAGGTGTCGGACAGCGCTTTTCTGCGGCTACATGGTTTCCGCCACTGATGGCAATAGGTGCAATTGCGGAAAAAGATCCCAACCTCGCTCAACATTATGCTGAGGAAATGGGAGCCATCACTGCCCAAGAAGCACTTGCGATCGGCATTAACTGGGTTTTAGCTCCTATTGTGGATGTTAACAACAATCCCGATAATCCGGTGATCAATATTCGCGCTTTTGGCGAAACACCCGCCGTCGTCTCTCAACTGGCGTCTGCTTATATCAAAGGTACGCAACGCTATCCCGTCTTAAGCACGGCCAAACATTTTCCCGGACACGGCGATACTGCTGTAGATTCGCATTTAGAATTACCTGTAATTCCTCACTCCCCCGCACGGCTAGCCGAAGTTGAACTACCGCCTTTTGCGGCTGCGATTGCGGCTGGGGTGGATACGGTAATGAGCGCTCACTTGCTGATCCCCAGTTGGGATAACAAGTTACCCGCAACTCTGTCTCCCTCTATTTTGACTGGTCAGCTGCGCCAAAATC
>NZ_JACJUP010001314.1:0-1780 GCF_014748295.1 Planktothrix sp. FACHB-1355
TCATATGGTTGCAGGAGATGGGCAAGTTCTGTGCCAATTTGATAAACTAAGTTGATTTCTGTTTCCAGCCAATGACGCGATGAATTGCATTGTTGAACTACTAGCAAACCCCAGACTTTTTCATCCATCAGCAGCGGTACGCTCAAACTTGCTTTTACTTGCAGATTTTCCCGCAACTGCATTTGAGAAAGGGTAATTTCGCTGGCAGAAATGTCGTCAATTGCCACAACTTGCCGATTTAAATAATCGGAGGCTCGCTCACCTCCAAAACTACTGCTGGCAAGACTTTGGCCTAGAGATGGAGTCAATTCTCGATCGATCGCCTCCGCTACGACTACACCAAAGCTATCGCCGTTGAAGCGATAGATCAGTACTCGATCTGCTTGTAGGTGTTTGCGTACTTCGATCGCAGCCGTTTTCAGCTTGGCATCCCAGTCTTTAGCTTGGCGAATTCCAGATGCGATCGCAAATACTTTATCTCTTTCATTTTTAAATTGTGCCTGCACGGCTGCATCCCAAGTGGCTTTAAATTTGTGTTCCACGTTAGCCACTAGACTTTCCATTCGCAGCACTTTATTTTGGATGTCCGGAGTTTTCCATACTACTGTCTTTTCTAAGTCTGATTTTAAACTTCCGAATGCTGTCGCAATTATTTTTATAGGCGAGCTACCGTTTCCCTGGTTTCGCTCGCCTTTATTCCCATTATTTTCTTGTTCGTTCTGGTTAGTTTGGTAGTACGCAGTCATCGATTCAACCTCTGTAAACTTAAATGAATTAGCAATGTAGCGACCAATTAAATTGCAAATCTCAGATTTATAATTTTAAATCTATTTTCGATTTAATTTTTTTCTGAAATTTACAATTCGCCATTTATTCTGTGCATTTGCCAAAGGGGAGCCTGTGCGATCGCCTCCCCATTCAGTACCATCAAAACTTCGCTATTTTCGGTAATTAAATAACCTTGCAAATAGGGCATTACTTCAGGAGCAAATAATCCCATAGAAGGAACTTGCATTTGTTGGCTATCGTGCAATTCGATATCGTTTATTTGGGGCACGACTAATCCCAGAGACCGATCGTTAACTTGGATAGCGATCGTCATGAGATCCCCTCCAACTCCCCCTTTACCAGCAGAAGGTTCCCACAAGGTCGGAAATCCCACCAGCTGACCGATATCCACCAACCACAACATCTCCCCGCGCCAATTGTAAATACCCAAAACGCAAGTAGGCATTTGCGGAACTGGCAGAATTTCAGACCCAGGTACTCGCATCACTTGATAGATAATGTTAAGAGGTAGCAAAGCTTTACCCTCTGTTCCTAGCTGAAAGCGTAAAAACTTTTCATCCTCTGATGAAACTGGGGCTTTGGGAGGAGAAGCAACGCGAGCAAGTGCAGAACCTTTTTTTACAGAATCAATCATAATTTTTGTTAATTGGGCATTGGGCATCGGTCACCCGATGCAAGGATTTTGGATTTTGGATGCCAGGATTTTGGATTGGCTTGGCCTTGAAATAATGACTACTTAATTAGTTGTCTAATTGTACGCAGCAGTTCTGTCTCCTCTACCGGTTTTGGCAAGTAGGCGTCCGCACCCAACATATTGGCCCACATTTTGTCCACATCAGTATCTTTTGTGGAACAAATGACTACCGGGATTTCGCTAGTGTGCGGGTCGGTTTTAATTTCTCGGCACAGTTCAAACCCACTTTGACCCGGCAGGACGACATCAAGAATGATCAAGTTTGGCTTGTGCGAATGCAGTTTTTCCTGAGCTTCT
>NZ_JACJUP010001315.1:0-1778 GCF_014748295.1 Planktothrix sp. FACHB-1355
CGGTTATCAGCCTACCAAGAGTCAGTATAAGAGTTACGAGTTTCCAGTTAAAAAATCGCTTTTTATGGAAAACTCATAACTCATAACTTATAACTACTGGTGCATCGCCCGCGCCAATTCAGCCGCTACCTCCGGTCTGGAGAACTGCGGCGGCGGCAGTTCGCCCCTACGCAGCATCTCCCGTACCTTCGTTCCCGACAGGTGGATGCGCTGTTCTGGAGTGCTGGGGCTAGTTTTGGTCGTCGCCATACCCTGAGTGACGGTGCAGTAGAAAGCGTGTTCAAACTTCATCGGCACAATACCCAATTCGGATGGCTCAAACTCGTCAAAAATATGTTGAGCGTCGTAAGTGCCGTAGTAATCTCCCACGCCGGCATGATCGCGTCCGACAATGAAGTGAGTGCAGCCGTAGTTTTTGCGAACCATCGCGTGAAAAATGGCTTCTCTCGGCCCAGCGTAGCGCATCGCCGCCGGGTTGATCGCCAGAATCACGCGGTCTTTGGGGAAGTAGCGTTCCAGCAAAACCTCGTAGCAGCGCATCCGCACGTCGGCGGGAATGTCATCGTCTTTGGTTGCACCGACGAGGGGATGCAAGAATAAGGCATCTACTGTTTCTAAAGCGCATTTTTGAATGTATTCGTGGGCTCTATGGATGGGATTGCGCGTTTGGAAGCCTACAACTGTCCTCCAGCCGTGTTCTTTAAACAATCGCCGCGACTCGGCGGGGTCAATTTGGTATTTGGGAAATAGGGGATGGGGGTCGCGTTGCAGCAACCAGATTGGCCCAGCTAGATTGATTGGCCCTTGGTTATATACCACCTTTACGCCTGGATGTTTGCTGTCATCGGTGCGGTAGACGTTTATCGCTTCGCGGTTTTTATCGTACTGATATTTTTGGGTTAGTTGCAGGACGCCGATAAACTGACCTGTGGGGTTATCCAGGCGTACCAAGTCGCCTTCTTTGAGGGTGGAGGCAACTTCTTCTGTGACGGGTAGGGTGATGGGAACTGACCACACGAGATTGTTTGCCAGCCGCATATTGGCAACGACTGACTCGTAATCTGCTTGTTCCATGAAGCCGGTCAGGGGACTAAAGGCACCGATCGCAATCATTTCCAAGTCGGAAACTGCTCTCTCATCCAGTTGCACTCTTGGCAGAAAGTCGGCTTTGGAGAGAAATTCTTGTTTTTGTTCGGGTGTGGCAATGCGATCGATCAGTTCGCCACCGTGAGGCGCAATCCAGTCTGGAAGATGACTCATATCGATTTTAGTTTTTAGCTGCAAGGATTTTGGATGAGAGGATTTTAGTTTTTAGCTGCAAGGATTCATCCTACCAAGCTCTGAGCGCTTTTCAGCACAGGCAAATGTCCGCGTTTCCACGGAAAATTTTTCTGGGTCGATTCCCCAGGTTACCTAGCCAATCGCTTCGCAAGCCAACTCAACATCTGGCGACACCCTGAATGCGTTGATGAATCCTGGGCTCTAGCAGATCTTTTTTAACAAATTTATCGGCTCGATATCAACATTAATTAGTACTTTGCGATCGAGTTGAAGTTCGGCAATAATTTCAGTTAGGGTATTCTACTTGTAGCCGAGCTTAAAAAGGAGGTAAACATCACTCAAATTAGTGCCGATCGAATTGCCCAAATTAGAGCGATCGCTAGCATTATGAAAACCGGCTCTTCCGTACTTAGTGTGCCAAATCATTTGTTTTTTAGTACCCTAAACCCAAGCTCGCTGCGATTTCAAGGCGATCGCACTTGTACTGTAATGCGATA
>NZ_JACJUP010001316.1:0-1771 GCF_014748295.1 Planktothrix sp. FACHB-1355
AAGAAACTCCCCAAAAAAATTCCTACTGGGGTCTGGCAAGCACAATTATCGATCGCGACATTCTTTTTAAGGAAGCGAGATTGCTCGATCGCCCCAGTCGCGAAGCATCAGCGCTGACTGATTCCCAATTGCAATTTGCCCTACTCAGTCAAAATAAATTCAGTTCCTCTAGGTCAGTCTTTTTCGGCGACCCGACCATCTTCCAGAAAAACCCAGTCATCCTCAAGCTACAATTGCCCAACAGTTCCTGGCAGTTAGCCGCAATCCCAGAGAAAGGATGGCAAACTCAAGCATCCATGTCTTGGGCGTTGCGAGCGAGAGGAACAGTGCTGGCGCTAGTGACCGGCATTTTGCTGTTTACCTGGGTGCGATCGCCAGAAAAATTACGACAAGCTGTAGAAAAGGCAACAAGCGCACTGCGACAATCCGAAACCAAATATCGAGAACTGGTTGAAAATGCCAACAGCATTATCCTGCGAATAGACACTCAGGGAAATATCACCTTCTTCAACGAATTCGCGCAACGCTTTTTCGGTTACTCGGAAGCAGAGATTCTCGGCAAAAACATCATTGGCACGATCGTCCCGACTGATGGGGCAGATACTCCCAGCAGAAAATTAGCAGCAGCAGTTAGGGATATCCTCAAACACCCCGAACAATACAGATGTTACGAAAACGAAAACATCCGTCGTAATGGCGAACGAGCTTGGGTGGTATGGACAAATAAACCTCTTTTAGATGAAGATGGAAACCTCACAGAAATCCTGGCGATCGGTAACGACATTAGCGAAATCAAAGCTATCCAAGCCAAACTTGCCCAATCCGAGCAGCAATTCCGCACGCTCTACGAATCGACGATCGATGCAGTCATGCTGTTGGATGGAAATGTTTACTTCGATTGCAACCGCGCCACATTGGAAATGTTTGGCTGCATAGATAAAGAACAATTTTGCGGTAAACAGCCCAGCGATTTCTCACCGCCATTGCAACCAGATGGCTCAAACTCAGCCGCATTAGCAGCACAAAGAATTGCCACAGCTTTTCGAGAAGGGAGTTGTCGCTTTGAATGGCTCCACAGTCGTTTAGATGGCTCAGTCTTTCCCGCAGAAGTGTGGCTAACCGCAGTAGATTTTGGATTCGATCATAGCAGCAACAATCCCAAATCGCGTAGAGTCTTGCAAGCCGTAGTACGGGATATCAGCGATCGCAAAGCGAGAGAAGAGGCGCTGCGGACATCCCAGGAAATGCTGGCTAGAGTGATGGATAATATCCCCCAAGCGGTTTTCTGGAAAGATCGAAACTCAGTTTACCTCGGTTGCAATCATAAACTGGCGACTGATGTTGGTTTGGCATCCACCGATGACATCGTTGGCAAAACAGACTACGACTTATCCGCCACAAAAGAACAAGCCGACTCCTTTTATGAAGTTGACCGACAAATAATCGCCGCAGATATCCCCGCATATCATATCAGCGAAACCTTACGCCTTGCCAACGGTCAGACAGCTTGGATAGATACTAGCAAAGTACCACTCCACGACGCCCAAGGAAATGTGGTGGGAATTTTAGGTACTTACGAAGATGTGACCGATCGCAAACGTACAGAAGAAGCATTAAGAGAAAGCGAAAATAAGTTCCGCTTGCTATTTGAAAAGTCGGCAGATGCGATTCTTTTATTAGATGGAGATGTCTTCATCGATTGCAACCAAGCAGCTGTTGCCATGCTGCGTGCCAAAAGTAAAGAAGAATTATTAAACCTGCATCCCTCCCA
>NZ_JACJUP010001317.1:0-1771 GCF_014748295.1 Planktothrix sp. FACHB-1355
CTTCCGATCTTGCAACTTAGCGTTGCGCTCGATCGTTTCGAGAGCGCGAGCTGTTGTTTCTTCATCAAAATTGCGAGTGCGGAGCAAGCGAGCCCAGCCTAATATCGAGTTAAGCGGCGTGCGGAGTTCGTGGGAGAGGGTCGCCAGAAACTCATCCTTCATACGGTTTGCTGCCTCGGCTTGTTGCCTTGCGATTTGCTCCCGCAGCAATTTTGTGCGCTCTTCCTCCGCTTGCTTGCGATCGGTGATATCTTCTATTGTGGCGACGTGGCCGATCGACTTGCCGCGATCGGAGAGCATCGACGAGGACTGGAAGTTAACCCAACGAATAATTCCCTCACTTGTCTGGCAGCGAAACTCGTTGGAGTAATGCCCTGCTGTCAAAATATGTTCTCGGTCAGCCTTAATTATTGTCCCTGCGGAAGCCTCTCTAGAAGTATAGGCAAACCAATCAGCTTTTACTCGCGCTCGATCTTCCCAATACACTGACTCCAGCCAACCTTCTCCCAAGCTTTCCTCCAGAGTAAAACCGCAAATGGTTTGGCAGCGCGGGTTGGTGTAAGTGCAGAGACCGTCAGTATTTGTCAGCAGAATACCGACTGGGGAACAGTAGCTCAAGCAGCGAAACCGCTCTTCGCTTTCTCTGAGTTCGGCATTCATAGCTGCCAGTTGGGTTGCTTGTCGCTTGACTTCTAGAGTCTTCTTGCACAAGTCAACGAATACGGAAACTTTCGATTTTAATATTTCCGGCTCTATCGGCTTGAGCAGGTAGTCCACCGCACCCAAAGAATAACCCTTGAACACAAAGGAGTCGCTGGTACTGAAGGCTGTCAGGAAAACTATCGGGGTGTGGCGGCTACGCTCTCGTTGTCGAATCAGCGTTGCAGTCTCAAATCCATCCATTCCTGGCATTTGAACGTCAAGCAGAATCACGGCGAAGTCCTGCTTGAGCAGACATTTTAATGCTTCTTCACCAGAATGGGCTTTTACCAGATTCTGACCTAAAGAATCTAGTATTGCTTCTAGCGCTAGCAAATTTTCTGGATGGTCGTCAACCATTAAGACATTGACTTTTTCGTGGTCGATCATTGGTCATTGCTCTTGAGGAAATTTCAGATTTTAAATCTTAGATTTCAAATTTAATTAATTTGCAATCTGAAATCTAAAATTTGAAATTTTATCGATAGAGCCAAACGCGCAGCATCGAGAGTAACTGCTCTGTATCTACTGGTTTGGTGATGTAATCGGACGCACCTGCTTCGATGCACTTTTCGCGATCGCCTTTCATCGCTTTGGCAGTGAGTGCAATCATCGGCAGTTTTTTAAATTGAGGTATTTGGCGGATATTTCGCATTGTTTCGTATCCGTCCATTTCCGGCATCATTACGTCCATAAGGACGATATCGATATCTGGAGTTCCTCGCAAAACAGCTATACCATCCCTACCGTTTTCGGCATAAATCACCTGCATTTGATAGCGTTCCAGCATACTGGTGAGGGCAAAAATATTACGCACATCGTCATCGACAATGAGTACTTTTTTGCCAGCCAGTACGTAATCTGTTTTGTACAGTTGTTCCAGCATTTCTCTCGCTTGTGCGGGTAAGTTTGACTGCACTCGATGCAGAAACAACGCCGTTTCATCTAGGAGACGCTCTGGAGTGTGTACTTGTTTGAGCGGAGTAGTTTCGCCAATGCGCTTGAGGTGAACTTCTTCTGCTTTGCTAAGTTTCTTATCGGTATAAACGATAATTGGTAGGGGTCTGTAACT
>NZ_JACJUP010001318.1:0-1705 GCF_014748295.1 Planktothrix sp. FACHB-1355
CCTAGCCCCTAGCCCATTCTTTGAGTATAAAATGACTATTTACTTTTACAGCAATCGCGAAGAACCATACGGCTGTTTCTCCAACTTTTCACCTCACGGCTTTGAGTTGGATGGCTTTTATTGGCCTACCAGCGAACATTATTTTCAAGCGCAAAAATTTGTCGGTACACCCTACGCCGATCGCATCCGTCTGGTCAAAACGCCGAAGGATGCCGCCAAAATGGGACGCGATCGCTCTTTTCCCCTCCGTCCCGACTGGTCACAGGTCAAAGACGACATCATGCGACGAGGAGTTTTGCGGAAATTCCAGACTCATACCGATATCCGCGAAGTATTAATTTCGACAGGAGATGAACTAATTGTCGAAAATTCTCCGATTGATTACTATTGGGGTTGCGGTGCCGATGGCAGCGGGAAGAATATGTTGGGTAAGATTTTGATGGAAGTACGAGAAATATTGCGCGATCGCATCAATTAGGCATTTTCAGATCGATATCGCAAATGCAAGGAGAAATTCCGTGTTGGAAAATTTAGAAACAATAGACTGGCATCAACTTACGCACGCTTATGGGCCAGCCGACGATATCCCAGTATTGATTAGATACCTGACATCAGAAAATACCGAACTGCGCGAAGCCGCTATTTACGAACTATACGGCAATATTTGGCATCAAGGTAGCGTCTACGAAGCTTCCGCATTCGCGATTCCTTTTTTGATCGAATTACTACAAAACGAACACGTACAAAAAAAAGAGCAGATATTGATTTTACTGGCTTATCTAGCAAGGGGTAATTCCTGGCACAAAAAACATCAAAATTCGATATTTTTAATTGACGATCGAGATACACCTGAGTTTCAAGAAAAAGTAAAAATCGAACAAACTTGGGTTGTAAATGCACGCAATAGAGTTTATGAAGGTCTGAGGCTTTACTTGAATTTGCTTGCAGATGCCGACCCGAAAATTAGGATAGCTAGTGCATATACTCTAGCTTGTTTACCCGATCGCGCTCCAGAAATTATACCGGAAATGCTTAAATGTCTGCACAGAGAGGCAGATCGGCAAGCCAAAGCCAGCATGGTTTTGAGTCTGGGAACGCTGGTTGAACCAGAATCTAAATACCTAGCACTTTTTACAGAAATTTTACATTCAAAAACGAGCGATCTCGTCAAATTGGTAGCAGCAATGATGCTAACTCAACTTGCCAGGAACAAAACTCCACAAGAGGCGATCGCATTTTTGGTAAATACAATTTCCGACTCTAAATCTGTGGCTGAATTGTATTCCCAACTTCCGTGGGCTGATGGCGATGTCGTAGCGGATGTCAGCCGATATTTCTGTTATTTGGAAGCAGAATCAAACCAATTTCCCTTGACAGACCTGATAGAAGCACTGTCAACTGTGGATGCCTACAGCGCTCTCACTGTAGCGGAAACACTATTATACGTAACTTTTAACGGCAAGACAATACTTGCCGATGAGAAAATGTCGGAATTAACTAAAACCCAAAGAATCGTACTGAGTGCGATCGCCCAAAGCGAAAACACCTGGAAATATGATGCCAATATGTCTCAAATATTGAAATCTTTTGCTTTGCCTATGTGGCGAGAAAAGCTGCTAGCTTTGGTGGGGGGCGAGTTAGCATAGCATGAGATAACCTAAACGATTTAGAGCGAAAAGTTAAAATTACTATTGGGTCTACACTG
>NZ_JACJUP010001319.1:0-1756 GCF_014748295.1 Planktothrix sp. FACHB-1355
CTGGTTCCCACGTAGAGTAAAGACTGCCGTTAGCGGAAACTGCCACATATTTCCCATCAGGAGAGCGAGAAATATTGCGAAGTACCCCAAAAGCTTGCTGCACCAGGGCTTTCCAGTTTTGTCCAGCGTCCGTCGTTTTATAAATGGCTCCTACATCAGTCGTCATCTCTGCCGACTGAGGCCCTAATGCCACTATAGTATTGGGACTGCCGGGAAGCTTTTCGGAAAGAGGGATGCGAGACCAAGTTTTTCCTTCATCGTCGGTATGCAGCAGCAGGGCAGGTTCGCCCACAATCCACCCTTCCTCACCACTGAAACTCACCGAGTTGAGGCGGTATTTTTTGTCACCCAAATCCAGTTCTCTAGCTTGCCAAGTTTCGCCGCCGTCTGTTGTTTCCAGCAGAGTAGCTCGGCTACCGACTAACCATCCGTGCATCGGGTTGTCGGTAAAAGCGATATCCATCAAGTTAGCATCTGTGGGTGTAGAAACTACTTGCCAAGGGTTTTGACTTATCGCCGGAACTTTACTGCAAGCCAGACAAAGGAAAACAACAGCCAATAAAGCTGCTACTCTTTGCCAAGATTGAAAGAGCGATCGCATTGTTTTGGAAATTTCTGTAAAACCTCTCATTGCAAACCGTAAAGACTGAGGAAGAATAAAAACCCTAGTGCCAAACCGCCAAAAATCAGTATATTCTTCTGCATTGGCGTCAACTTATTCACACCCAAACCATAGCCGAGATTCTCCTTGAATCCCGACGGAGATCCTATGGGCCCTATATTGCGAAAGGCTGACTTCCGCACACCACAAACGGGACAGCGCCAATCAACGGGTAACTCTTCAAAGCTAGTTCCTGGAGGAATTTCTTTTTTATCGTCACCCTTTGCAGGTTCGTAAACATAGCCACAGGCGCTACATTCATAGCGATCTAGCGCTTTGACATCAACAGCTTGATTGCTCATAGCTCCGGCTTGGTATCGAGTTTGCGGTTAAAGCTTAAAAACTCTGTTACAAATTATGACATACTGCGATCGATTTCTCCTCAGTCATAGTTTTCCCATCCCCAGCCTGAGCAAGAGAACTACCATACAGAGCGGCACAATGGCAAAATGTAAAGAGTAAGTAACAAATGTCCTTTCGCCAAAGCGGTAGCTATTAATTGTGTTTGTCCTCAGTGGCTATGAGTATTTGCTAGGCTTCCTGATTGTTTGCAGCCTAGTTCCTGCCCTCGCTCTTACAGCATCTAAGCTACTTCGCCCTTCTCGTCGCGGCCCAGAGCGGCGCACTACCTATGAATCGGGTATGGAACCTATTGGGGGAGCTTGGATTCAGTTCAACATTCGCTACTATATGTTCGCTCTCGTCTTCGTCGTTTTTGACGTTGAGACGGTTTTCCTCTATCCCTGGGCTGTCGCCTTCCATCGGCTGGGACTCCTGGCCTTTATTGAAGCACTGATCTTTATCGCGATTCTTGTCGTTGCTCTCGTTTACGCATGGCGCAAAGGAGCCCTGGAATGGTCATAAACTCGATAACCAATACCCAAGCAATGGATGATTACAAAAATATCATCCTCAATCCGATTGAGCGCTCTTCTGTCACCCAAGACTTATCGGAAAATGTCATCCTCACCACAGTTGATGACCTCTACGACTGGGCGCGTCTTTCTAGCTTATGGCCTCTGCTGTTCGGGACTGCTTGCTGCTTTATTGAAGTAGCGGCAATGATCGGCTCCCGGTTTGACTTCGATCGCTTAG